>DAOUBO010000089.1:0-2519 GCA_034432695.1 Anaerolineae bacterium
GCCGTCCCCTGTGGTGGCCGTCGTGTCCCATTCAGCCAGGACACCGTTCACCACCTGCTGCCGGACGTCCAGCACAACGGGCTGCCACTGGGAGGTCGCGGTGGCGGCGGGGCCCGGTGCGTAGTAGATGCTGTAACGGTCAAAGTTGGGGTGGGTCACTGTCCCCAGAATCTGGACAACGCCGCTGACCGTCGTCCCGCTTGCCGGATATGTGATGATGACGACGTTGTCCTGGGTCGGCGGAGCGGCCTGCAATGGGCGGCCCCCGATCAACATCACCGCGAACGTCCACACCAGACTCAGCCATTTCCTGCCGGGCATTGGAACTCCTTGACCGGGAACTGATCGGGCCTTCTGGAAGCCTCCAGAAACGGCTTTCCCCGCGATAGGCCGGTGAAAGTGTAACACAGAAGAGAGAGAATGGCAAGGGGGAGACCGGGGCGCGAGCATCAGTTGGGGCACGGGCCCGGCGGCCCGCATACTTCAGTTCACGCCTGTGTCCCCTGCCACCTTTCGCCTCTAAGGAGGGGGCAAGGGGGTTTTGCAGCGGCAAACCGCCGACCGCGCCGCCGCGAAAGCCTGCCCCTCCGCTACCCCAACCGGGCCTGAAGCCCGCGCAGTTGCTCCCACAGCCGCTGGGGGAGCCGGTCGCCGAACTGCGCGAAGTGGCGCTCTATATCCGGAATCTCGGCCCGCCAGGCGTCCACGTCCACCCGCAGCAGTTCCTGGATGTCCTCCGGCGGGATGTCCAGCCCCCGCAGGTCCAGGTCCTCCGGGCGCGGGAGAAGGCCGATGGGCGTCTCCACCGCCCCGACCTTCCCGTCCACCCGCGCGCACATCCATGCCAGCACCCGGCTGTTCTCGCCGTAGCCGGGCCAGAGCCAGCGGCCGTCGGGGGCCTTGCGGAACCAGTTGACGTAGAAGATGCGCGGCGCTTTCTCGCCGAGACGGTCGCCCATCTGGAGCCAGTGGGCGAAATAGTCCGCCATGTTGTAGCCGCAGAAGGGGAGCATGGCGAAGGGGTCACGGCGGAGTTTGCCCACCACGCCGATGACCGCCGCCGTCGTCTCCGAGGACTGGGTCGCGCCCAGGAAGACGCCGTGGTCCCAGTTGAAGGCCTCGTAGACCAGCGGGACCGTCGTTGCCCGGCGGCCGCCAAAGATGAAGATGTCTATGGGCACCCCCTCCGGCTTCTCCCAGTCCGGCGAGATGACCGGACACTGCGCGGTGGGGGCGGTGAAGCGGGCGTTGGGGTGGGCCGCCGGGTCGGGGGAGTCGGGCGTCCAGTCCCGGCCCTGCCAGTCAATCAGATGGGGCGGCGGCTCAGGAGTCATCCGCTCCCACCAGACGTCGCCGTCGTCGGTGAGCGCGCAGTTGGTGAAGATGACGTTCCCCCAGAGCGTATCCATCGCGGCCGGGTTGGTCCGGTAGGACGTGCCCGGCGCAACGCCGAAGAAGCCGCTCTCGGGGTTGATGGCGTAGAGACGGCCGTCGGGGCCGATCTTCATCCAGGCGATGTCGTCCCCCAGGCACTCCGCCCGCCAGCCGGGGACCGTCGGCTGAATCATGGCCAGGTTGGTCTTGCCGCAGGCAGAGGGGAAGGCGGCGGCGATGTGGTACTGGCGACCCTCGGGACTGATGAGGCGGAGGATGAGCATGTGCTCTGCCATCCACCCCTCCCGTCGGGCCATCGCCGAGGCGATGCGCAGGGCGAAGCACTTCTTGCCCAGCAGGGCGTTGCCGCCGTACCCGGAGCCGTAGGACCAGATGAGGTTCTCCTCCGGGAAGTGGCTGATGTACTTCTGCTCTATCGGCGCGCAGGGCCAGGGGACGTCTGGCTGGCCCGGCTCCAGCGGCGCGCCGACGGAATGGAGACAGGGAACAAAGTCGGCCCCTTCGTCCAGAGCCTGCAGCACCTTCGTCCCAACGCGGGTCATGATGTGCATGTTGCAGACGACATAGGGGCTGTCGGTGATCTGGACGCCGATCCTGGCCATCGGCGACTCCAGGGGACCCATAGAGAAGGGGATGATGTACATCGTCCGGCCCCGCATGCACCCCTCGTAGAGGCGGAGCATGGTCGCCTTCAGTTCGTCCGGGGCGATCCAGTTGTTGGTGGGGCCGGCGTCGTCTCGGGACGATGTGCTGATGAACGTCCGGTCCTCCACCCGGGCGACATCGCTGGGGTGGGAACGGAAGAGGAAACTGTTGGGGCGTTTCTTCAGGGGGATGGCCCGGCCCTCCGCGACCATTTGGGCCATCAGGCGGTCGTATTCCGCCCGCGATCCGTTGCACCAGTAGATCCGGTCCGGCCGGCACCACTGGGCAACTTCCTGAACCCAGGCTCGCAGTTTCGGGTTTCGGGTTGGAACATCGGACATCGCGTGGCTCCTCTCGGGAGTGATGGTTGAAGAAGCCGGTCTTGTTCACTGGACTTTGGACAAACTGAAAGGGCCAGGGAGAGCGCCTTACCCATGCTACATATGTGGGCTTTATCCATTTGCCGATGCCCATATATA
>DAOUBO010000090.1:0-6936 GCA_034432695.1 Anaerolineae bacterium
GGCGCTCATCCCCACCGTCCCGGCACCGAAAACCGCGAGGGAATCGCCAGGGCGGGCCTGGAGGGAGTGGATCACCGCCCCCGCGCCCGTCCTCACTCCGCAACCCAGGGGCGCCAGGACTTCCAGAGGAACGTCCTCGGGCACTTTCACCACGTTGCGCTCGCTGGCCAGCGCGTGGGTGGCGAAGGAGGACTGATTGAAGAAGGAGCCGTGGACGGGCCGACCGTCTTTGTGGAGCGTGATGCTCCCGTCGGGCCGGGCGCCGTGGAAGTTATGGAGGAAAAAGTTCAGGCAGTAAAGGACTTTGCCCTCCCGGCAGGCGGAGCAGGTCCCACAGTAATCCCAGGTGAGGATGACATGGTCGCCCGGTTTCACCCGGGTTACCCGCGCGCCGACCTTTTCCACCACGCCGGCGCCTTCGTGCCCGAAAACACTGGGCGGTTCCGGAATGGGGAGGTGTCCGGCCCGTGCTCCCAGATCGGTGTGGCAGATACCGGAGGCGACGATGCGGACCAGCACCTCATCGTCCCGGGGCTCGTCCAGTTCCAGTTCCTCCATCTGGAAATCTCCCCCGGTTTGCCATACGACCGCCGCTTTGATTTTCATGCCCCCTCCTGCCATCTTTGCGGGGAAAGGGTTCGGATACTTGCGGGCCCGTCCGGACGGCCTTCCCGGCCGTCCGGACGGGCAATGCGGATCGGCGTTCAGTACACGCCGTACTCTTTGGCGGCCTCCACCATCGCCTTCACATTTTCCGGCTTCGCCTCGTCAAAGAACGACCCGTTGCTGATGATGAGGCCGCCGTCTTTCCCGGCCACCTCTATAAGCCGCTTGACGTAGGCCCGCACTTCCTCCGGCGTCCCCAGGTTCAGCAGCGTGGACGGCACGTTGCCCATCAGGCAGGCGTTCTGACCGAGGGTTCGCTTGGCCTCGGCCATATCGGTCAGGTCAATCATCCACAGCGTCTTGCCCCGGGGCAGGTCCTTCACCACTTCCAGGCGGGAACTGTACCCGCCCTCGGCCGCGGGCAGGGGGACGCATCCGCCCTCAATCAGGCCCAGGATGACTTCCTTCAGAGTGGGCCAGTAGAACTTCCGGAATTGCTCGTCGGAGAGGAAGCCATCGGCACCCTTGTGGAGCGGGATGAAGATGAGCGGGTTGCCAGTCGCCTGCGCCGAGTTCACGCCCATCTGAATCATCAGCGGCGTGAGGGCCTCCATCGCCTTAAGGAGTTTCTCGGGGCGCCGGTAAATATCCAGCATAATCCCCTTGGTGCCCCGCAGGGTGTCGCCGATGACGTCAAAGGGGGCCTTGGTGAACCCACCCAGAAGGGTGGGGTACCCCAGTGTGGCCAGTTCCACGTCCAGGCCGCCGATGGGGGCCACCCATTTCAGGGCTTCGGCGCCGGCCTCAAAGAGAGCCTGGAAGGTCGCCTGAACCGGGGGCAGGCCAAAGGGGATAAAGTTGAGGGCCAGGCCGTACATCTCCAGGATGCCGGGGAAGAAGGGGAGCATCTGGAAACCGCTCAGTGCGCCGAACACCCGGGGAAGGTAGACGTGGATGAAGTAGCCGGTGGGGTCCTGGATGAGGGCGTCGTACTCCTCCGGCTTCATGTACTCGCCCTCGTTGCACTGATAACAGCAGTCCGGGGCGACGCCGTGTCCGGGCCAGGAATACAGTTTGTAGTCCAGGATTTCAAAGAACCGGCCCGGGCCGGGCGCATACGCTCCCCACTGCAGGTCCGGGTCAAAGTCCAGGACGAATTTCTTGAAGGCTGCCGCGCACTTCTCGTAGTCGTACATGGCTTCGTAGACCGTCATCCCGGCGTACTTCCAGGGGAACATGCTGGGGAAGACGGTCACCGGGACCCGGTCCGGCAGCGTTTCCATCTCAATCGCGGCCTTGACCCGGAGAATGCGCTCTTTGTACTTTTTCTCGGCCTCCGGACTCTGGAACTGGAGGGGGTTGCCCTGGGGGTCCTTCGGCGAGAGTTTTCCCTGCCAGAGGGCTTCTCGCTTTTCGTCGGGTGAGAGTTGAGGGCTCATTTTGCTACCTCCCTGGATGGTGTGGGGTTACGCGCCGACCCATTTCCTGGCCAGAGACACGCCCGTCACGGCGTCCCTTCCGAAGGCGTCCGCTCCGGTGTAGGCCCGGACGTGTTCATCCACCGAGCCGCCGCCGATCATCACTTTCACCTTGTCCCGCAGCCCCGCCTTCTCCAGCGCCTGGATGGTCTCCTTCATGGAATCATAAGCCAGGGTCAGGAACCCGCTCAGGCCCACCACCTGGGGCTGGAAATCCCGGACGGCCTCCACGAACTTCTGCGGGGGGACGTCCACGCCCAGGTCCAGGACCTCAAAGCCATTGGCATCCAGCATGAAGGAGACGATGTTCTTGCCGATGTCGTGAATGTCCCCCTTCACGGTGCCGATGACGACCCGACCCAGCCGCCGGACTTCCGGGGATTCGGCCAGTTTGGGCTTGAGGAGTTCCGCGATCTGGCCCATGATCTCACCGGCCATCATCAACTCCGGCAGGAAGTAGATGCCCTTTTCGTACCGCTGGCCGATGATGTCCATCGCCTGCCGGGCCGCGTCCAGGATGGCCGCGGGCCGGACGCCCTGGTCCAGCATCTGCCGGACCAACTGTACGGCTTCTTCTTCTCTCATATCGGCAATCGCCTGGATCAATTGTTCGGACATTGTAACCTCCTGGGAGTAATATGGGGGCATAACGAATGGGTTTCCGGTTGAGGGGATGTCGCGTTCAGAGTCCGGGCACCTCCTTTACTGTACTGGTTGGTACGACGCTCTCCGATGAACGCTGGACTCTCAGCGCGCCGGAGGAAAGGGCCGGAGGCGGAGATGGAGGCTGGAAATACGGACCGGCCTGTTCGCCCCATGCGTCCAACCGGCCCCACCCGCCGGAGTTCAGGTGAGCGCCAGGCCGAACAGGGCCCATAGCACGGCAGTTCTCCTATACTCTAATTATACACTGGTATAGGGAAATTGTCAAGGTAAAGCCGTATCTGCCCTCTCGCCCCGGCCGCCCGTTGCTCCCAACCGGACAGCCCTTCCCGCGAATGTCAAGGTGCCCCCATTCCCGCGCTCCCGGCGCTCACACCGGGAGCCCGTCCACCCCGGCTCCGAGTTCGGCCGCCAGTTGCTGGAATTCCCGGAGCACCGGAACCGGGATGGGAATGCCGGATTGTCGGAACTCGCGCGCGTTGAGCCACTCTATCTCCCCGGGCAGGTAGATGCGGTCCACGCCCGGCGCGCGCGGAGAGTGGCGAATCCCTTCTATCAGCGACGCCATACGCTGGGTGTACTCCGCCCAGTCGCTGAACGCCGTAATGTCCACTGCCTGCATGATAAAGCCCACCGATGCCCGGCGGCTCAGGTCATGGAGCGAGGCCAGATGGACGCTGTAATCGGAGCCGGTCAGCACCCCGGCCAGCGCGTCCACCACCAGCGCCAGGCCGTACCCCTTCGGCCCCCCGATGGGCAGGAGGGTCCCCTTCAGGGCGGCCTGGGGGTCTTCGGTGGGGCGGCCTTCGGCGTCCAGGGCCCACCCCAGGGGGATGCGCTCTCCTTTGGCCGCCGCGGAGCGGATTTTCCCCCGCGCCACCACCGACGCAGCCATATCCAGCACGATATCCACGTCCTGCCCGGTGGGAATGGCCACGCTGATGGGGTTCGTGCCCAGGACCGGTTGGGTGCCGCCCCAGGCGGCCATGCTGGGCGCTGCGTTGGTGGCCGCGATCCCGATCATCCGGTGGGGCAGGGCCATCATGGTGTAGTAGGCGGCGATCCCGAAGTGGTTGGCGTTCCGCACCGCGACGAACCCCACACCGTACTGGCGCGCCCGTTCAATAGCCTGGTTCATCGCGTGGACCCCGGCGACCTGCCCGAAGCCGCCCTGCGCGTCCAGCAGAACCGTGGCGCCCCGATCCCCAAGGACCCGGATTTGGGTATCGGCGGCCATCAGGCCGGCCCGTACCCGATGGACGTAGGCGGGCAGCCGGAGCACTCCGTGGGAGCCCACCCCGCGCAGGTCGGCCTCCACCAGGACCTCCGCGATGATGCGGGCCTGGTCTTCGGGCACACCGACTTTCTCCAGTATCCGCCGGCAGGCCTCCAAGAGCGTATCCGCCGCAACCCGAACCGTCTCCCCGGCCATTCCCCCATCCTCTCAGAGGGCCGAGAATATCCTGTCCAGTTCCTCGTCCGGCACGTCAAAAACGGTGTTGTGGGGCGGGAGCGGCTCCCGTTTCATGAATTCCGGTAACCGGTCATCCGCCGACGTCAACCCGGCCTGCCGGTTGAACTCCCGTTCCATCTTCAGCACGGTCTTCTTGAACTCCTGCAGGTCGTCCACCGTCCATCCCCAGCCGAAGCGGCCGTTGATCAGGTCCACCATCAACTGGGGGTCGGCGAACACGGGCGGCCGGGCGAAGAGGCATAGCCCCGTGCTGTCCAGCATCGTGACGTCCAGTTGCAGTTTGAGCGATGCCTCGCATTGCCCCGTGGCCGCCAGCGGGTTGACCTTGTCCCGGATGCCGAAGGCGTTCCCGGCGGTATGGTCGGCGCCCATGGGCGAAGTGGCGTAGGTGACGCCGTTGCCCTTCAGCGCGCGGGGGTCGTAGGCCGGCATGGCCTGCCCTTTGGCCGCCGGCACCCGGGAGACGCCCAGCACCCGGCCCGTAACGACGGCTCCCTGTCCCAGCACCCGTCCCAGGACGGTGCCCCGGGCGATCTCATCCAGGAGGGCGGCGAAACTCTCCGCGTCCCCGAAGCGGGCCAGGCCCGCCTCCGCGGCCACCCCCAGCGCGGCCCCGGTCTCAATGGAATCCAGCCCCAGGTCGTTGCAGATGCGGTTGAGGCGGGCCACCTCGTCCAGCGTCCCGATGCCCAGGTTGGACCCCAGCATCCCGATGGTCTCGTACTGAAGGGTTGCCACGACCGGATGGCCCTGCGGGTCCGCGAAGACGTTGCAGCAGGCGATGACGCAGTTGGCCATGCACCGGGTGCCGGCCTTGCCGCCCCGGGCCAGCGTCGTCTCCCGAAGCCGGGGGCCGCTGAGGTTTTCGGCGGCCTCAAAACGGCCCGCGCGGAAGTTGCGCGTGGGCAGGGCGCCCATCTCGTTGACGGCCTCCACGATGGCCGACGTCCCGTAGAGATGCATGGAGCCCTGGCGGCCCGTCCGGGGGTTCTCGGCCAGTTCCGTCGCGAAACGGCGGGCGGCCGCGCGGAAGAGTTCGGGGTCGGCCAATGGGGGCGTCTCAGCCCCCGTGGGGTCCACCACGACCGCCTTCAGTCCTTTGCTCCCCATCACGGCGCCCAGCCCGCCGCGCGCGGCCATCCGGCAGGTCTGGTCCTCGTAGCCGGTGCAGGCGACGCCGGCTGCGGTCATCCGCATCTCACCGGCTGGGCCGATGGAGAGAACAGTGCAGTGCTCCCCCCAGCGCTCCCGCGCCCGTGCAGCCGTGGCGTAGGTGCCCAGTCCCCGCCAGTCATCGGCGGGGAACAGTTCGGCCCCATTGCGGGAGATGTACAGCACGTACCATCTCCCGTCCGCCGGCTGCCCCTCCACAACGATGGCTTTGATGCCGAGGCGGGCCAGATGGGTGCCGGCATCTCCGCCCGCGTTGGCCTCCTTGACGCCGCCCGTCAGCGGGCTCTTGCCGCCGACGGAGAGCCGCCCCGCGCTGGAGAGGTGGGTGCCGCCCAGAAGACCGGGGGCCAGAATGAGTTTGTTATGGGGACCGAGGGATTCGCACTGTGGGGGCACTTCGGTCAGCAGAATCTTCGCGATCAGCGCGCGCCCTCCAAAGCGCTCGTATTCGGATGGGACGGGCTCCCCATTTACCTCCAGGCGATCCATGTTCACTCTGAGAACCTTCATTGCTTCTCTCCAAAAAGGAGGACATGAGTCTCCTGACTTCACTGCAAAAACTCACCGCAGGGGCGCCGAGAATGCAGAGTTCTTAACCCAATCTCTGCGCACTCTGCGTCTCGGCGGTTAAAACCGACCTTCCTATCAGCCGTTGCGGGGTCTTCCCCCTCATGGCGGATAGGCGATGGTGTAGATATGTCGGCCGCCGCGCAGGGGGCCTTTCAGCACTGCCTCAACCTCCGCCGGATCGCGCATGGTGACTTTGTCGGTGGGCGGCAACTGGCCAGGCGGGAATCGCTCCAGAATGTCGTTGATCAGCCGAACCATGTAGTCAAAGAGCGCGTTCAGGCCGGCCTCCGCTTTCGCCGGATCGGCCAGCGACGGCTTCCCCAGCACCCCCTCCGGCGTCATGATGACCTCCAGGCCGCCGAAGCCCACCTGCTCGTGGCCTTTGATCGGCGCGTGGTAGACGTCGCCGCCTTTGTCCACGTGGTCCGGGGGCATAAATCCGTGGGGGTCCGTATCCACGGCCTTCTCCAGTTTGACCATCTCCGGGAACAGGGCCAGAGAGTAGGAGCATTCGGCCTCGTCGGCGTGGCGGAAGGGCGTCTCAAACGGCCCGCCGTGCTCTTTATCCTTCAGGTAGTCGTGGATCACCGTTGGCCAGTGCAGCGAGATCAGGATGCACGGTACCTGGTATTTTTTGGCGAACTGATGCAGCGCCAGGGGGATGACCTCTTCCTGCCCGTGGCCGTTGAGGAGAATCTGCTTGCGGAATCCCGCGTTCCAGAATCCGGCGATGATGGCCCGCAGGTAAGCGATGAAGGTGTCCTCCGGGATGACGATGGTCCCGGGCATGCCCAGGTGGTTCTGTGGATGCGAGCCGTACCACACGGGCTCGGCGACCGTGCACCCGGTCGCCTGGGCAACCATCTCGGCCATCCGGGTGACCAGAAAGGTGTCCTCGCCGAAGGGCTGGGCATCGCCGTGGCACTCGGTGCTGCCCACCGGGATGATGAGAATGTCGTTGACCTTCAGCCG
>DAOUBO010000091.1:0-13729 GCA_034432695.1 Anaerolineae bacterium
GGGCTCGCCCGAGGCGAGGGGAGGGGCCAGAGGAGGGGAGAGGACATCAGGCGGCATTTTTGCTGCCAGCCAAAAGCGTCCCCATTTCGGGCGAAAAATGAACCATCCCCATATGTGGTATGGGTAAGGCGCTCGCCCTGGCCTTTTCAGTTTGTCCAAAGTCCAGTGAGGCAAACTGGTAATCGGGTTGCGGTGAATTGGTAAACTGGGTTACCGTGAACGGCTGGACAGGGATGAAGTTATGTTTCCTCGCTCGGTTCGGAGGGAGAGGCGAGGGTAGAGTATGGCGGAGCCCCTTCGTGTGCAGTGAAGCGGTCGCCATATTCTTGCCGGCCCTGTTGCTGCCTGCGCACGTAGCGGATGTAGCCGTTCAGAGAGCGAAGAGCCCGGTGGCAGAGCTCCCGCTGGCGGGGCAACTCGTCCGAAGTGTATCCCAGTTCCTGGCAGGCAATGAACCCGCTCAGGGTTTCTTCCAGGGAACCCCGGGCCACGTAGTAGAAGCGCAGGCTGTCCAGGTAGTGATATCGCCCGTAGCCTTCAGCGATGTTCAAAACAACGCTGACGGCAGACCGGCGCAACTGGTCGGCCAGGTTGTACCTCTCTTCCGGGGGGAGAAGCCCTGCCACCCGGTAGGCTTCCCGCAGGACCTGTAATGCCAGTTGATAGCACTCCAGGTCCTCAAACCCTCGCTCTCCCTCCGCTGCCATTGAATCACCTACCCCTGACTTCCCAGTCTACCAATTCCCAAGTTTCCCAGCATACCGACTACGCGTACTCGTGGAACCCCTTGCCCGTCTTCACGCCCAGGTGCCCGGCGCGGACGCGCAGTTTCAGCGGGCGGGAGGGCAGGAAGCGCGGGCCCAGTTCCTTCGCCAGTTCCTCCAGTTTGGCGACCACCACGTCCAGGCCGATTTTGTCGGCAATCGCCAGGGGGCCGATGCGCTCGCCGCCGTAGGTCATCCCTGTCCCGGCGACCATCGCCATATCAATATCGTTGATGCTGGCGATGTGCTCCTGGACGCAGAGGGCGGCCTCGTTGATGAGCGGGTACATCACCCGCTCCACCGAGAACTTCGTCCCGGTGCGGACGGCGCCCGACTCCTGGAGTTCCCTGATCATCTGGTAGACGACCTCCGATTCGCCGCCCGGGTGGTCGTAGAACCCGGCACCGGTCTTCTCGCCCAGGCGTCCGGCGGCGACCAGTTTCTCAAAGAGGCGGGCCGGCTCCATCCGGTCGCCGTACTCGGAGTAGAGGTACTGGCCGACATGGGCGCAGACGTCCAGGCCCAGCATATCCATCAGCGTGAAGGGCCCCATCGGCATGCCCCACTCCACCACGGCCCGGTCAATCTCGCTGGCAGTCGCCGCACCCTCCTCCAGCGCCTTCGTCGCCTCGTTCAGATAGGGCATCAGCAGACGGTTGACCAGGAAGCCCGGGCACTCCTGAACGACGACGGGGATTTTGCGCAGGCTTTCGGCGAACATCACCACGTCGTCCACCGTCTCCTGGCTGGTATCCAGGCCGGGGATGACCTCCACCAGTTTCATCACGCTGGCGGGGTTGAAGAAGTGCATGCCGATGACCTTGTGGGGCCGCTTCGTGGCCGCGGCCATCTCGGAAATGGAGAGCGCCGACGTGTTGCTGGCGAAGATCGTCTGCTCCGGGCAGACCTCATCCAGTTCCTGGAACACCTTCTTCTTGATGTCCATCCGCTCCGGGACGGCCTCAATGACGATGTCCACATCCTCAAAGCCTTCGTAGGTGAGCGTGGGCGTGATCAGGTCCATCTTCGCCTGCATCTCGCCCGCGCTCATCTTGCCCTTATCCACCCGGCGCTGATAGATTTCGCGGACTTTGGCCATCCCCCGCTCCAGCATCTTCTCGTCAATGTCCTTCAGGATGACGGGGAGGCCGGAGAAACTGATGACCTGGGCGATCTCGCCGCCCATCGTCCCGGCACCAACCACGGCCGCTTTGAAAATGTACATCGTTCACCTCCTCACGTTTTACATTTCACGTTTCACGTTTTCACGTTTCACGTTTTCACGTTTCACGTTTTCGCGTCTCACATATTGCGTATTCCGCTAATCCATCGGGATACGCTCCAGGATGAGGCAGCCGCCCTGGCCGCCGCCGACACACATCGTGTCAATCCCGTAGCGGGCTTTGCGGCGCTGCATCTCGTAGGTCAGCGTAGCGACCAGTTTGGCCGCGGTAGCGCCCACGGGGTGACCCAGGGCGATCGCGCCGCCGTTGGGGTTGACCCGGTTCCAGTCCCAATCGTAGCCCTGGTTGCGCATCTCTATCTCCACAGCCAGGACCTGCGCGGCGAAGGCCTCGTTCAGTTCAATGACGTCAATGTCCTCCAGTTTGAGGCCGGCCCGCTTCAGCGCTTTGGGCATCGCGTGGGCGGGACCAATGCCCATATAGGCGGGGTCCACGCCGGCGTAGGCGTAGGAGACGATGCGGGCGGTGGGCTTGAGGCCCAGTTGAGCGGCCTTCTCCGCCGTGCAGACGATCATCGCTGCCGCGCCGTCGGAGATGGGACAGGAGTTGGCCGGAGTAACCGTGCCGCCCTCTTTGAAGACCGCCGGGTAGAGCGCAGCCTTCTGAAGCGTGAGGCCGGGGTTGATCGTCTCGTCCTGCGTGACAACCTCCTTCGCCACCTCCTGCCCGGCGACCTTCTTGACCACTTCTACGGGAACGATCTCGTCATTGAACTTGCCCATCCGCTGGGCCATAAAGGCCTTCTTGTGGGAGTTGACCGCGTACTCGTCCTGTTTCTCACGGGGGATATTGTACTTCTCGGCCAGATTCTCCGCGGTGCGGCCCATAATCTGCCCGCAGATGGGATCAGTGAGACCCTCCCAGAGAGCGTCCGTCAGTTCGGCATGGCGGAGCCGGTAGCCCCAGCGGGCACCCTTGAGAATGTAGGGGATGTTGCTCATACTCTCGGTGCCGCCGACCAGGTAGATTTCGCCGTCGCCGGCCTGGATGGCCTGGTAGGCCGAGGTGATAGCCTGCATGCCGGAAGCACAGTTGCGCTGGACGGTGAAGGCGGGGACATGGATGGGGACGCCGGCCATCAGCGCAGCCACCCGGGCAATGTTCGCCGCATCCGAGGGCTGGCCGATGTTGGCGAGGATGACCTCATCCAGGATGCCCGGGTCTATCCCGGTCCGCTCCAGCACCGCCTTGAAAACGATGCAGGCCAGGTCCTGGGCCCGCAGGCTGCGGAGCGCGCCGCCGTGGGCCCCCACCGGCGTGCGCACAGGGCTGACAATGACCACATCTTTCACAACGCACCTCCTTTGTAAATATTGCGTATCTTCGTGTTCCATATCCAGGGCCTGCTCCCGTCGCTTTCGGCGGATGTAAGCCGAAATTCATTTCGGCCTACAGGCCACCCATATAGATAAACCGCCGGGATGTAAGCCGAAATTCGTTTCGGCCTACAGGCCACCCATATATAGGCATCGGCAAACGGATAAAGCACATATGCAGCATGGGTAGGTAAGGCGCTCTCCCTGGCCCTTTCAGTTTGTCCAAAGTCCAGTTTGTTGCACCCCCGGTGTATTGCTCTCCTCAACCCTCTTGAGAAAGAGGGGCCGTTCTTCAGTTGCCAGCCCTCTCGCGAAAGGCAGCCTACGGTGCGGAGACCGCGCGATATGCGTTGATGCGCCCCCAGTACCAGTAGGTGCCGGTACCGGGGATGGGGTCCGCATTTTGCTCAATCCGGCTGCGAACACACGAAGCGGTGGAGCACTTCCCGGTCGCCCAGACCAGCCCG
Source organism: Anaerolineae bacterium (assembly GCA_034432695.1). Classification (GTDB taxonomy): domain Bacteria; phylum Chloroflexota; class Anaerolineae; order B4-G1; family DUEL01; genus SpSt-77. Next base: position 3,792 of record DAOUBO010000091.1, read on the forward strand.
GCCAGACCGGCGACATGGGGGGTGGCCATAGAGGTGCCGTTCAGCGCATCGTAAGTGGTGTAATAGCCGTAGGCAGTATTCAGGTACACGGTGGTATTCGGCATCGTGGAGAGGATGGCCACGCCCGGTGCGGCGACATCCACCCAGGACGAACCATACTGAGAGAACGAGGCTTTGGCGTCGTTCTGGTCGGTGGCAGCGACGGCGATACAATGGACCCGTCACTGGAACGCTGTCAACAAGACCCAGCGCTGGCCCCACTTGACAATCCAGCAGGATGGATTATAATTCTGATTGATTTTGAGCGAACTTGATTGCTTATGAAAGAGGCGAATGGGCTTTCCAGTTACGAGCGGCGCCAGCAACTGCTCCAGTGGATTGAGCGGAACGGCCGCATCTCCATCGCCCAGATCTGCGAACAGTTCGGCGTCAGCGAGGCCACGGCCCGCCGCGACCTGGAAGCGCTGGCCGAGCAGGGGAAAATCCAGCGCGTCCACGGCGGTGCTATCCCCATCCAGCAGGCTCCCCCGGAAGCCCCCCTCTTCCAGCGGGAACGGGAGCAGTTCCTGGAAAAACAGCGCATCGGGCGAGCCGCCGCCGCTCTGGTAGAGGACGGAGAGACCATTTTCCTGGCCTCGGGCACCACCACCCTGGCTGTGGCCCAGCATCTCCGTTCCCGCCGGAACCTCACGGTCATCACCAACTCCCTGCCCGTGATGAACCTGATGGCCAACGAGCCCGGCATCACCCTCATCGGGATCGGCGGCATGCTCCGCGCCAGCGAACTCTCCTTCATCGGCCACATCGCCGAGCAGGCCATCGCCGAACTGCGCGCCGACAAGGTCTTCATTGGCATCCACGCCCTCAGCCTGGAGCACGGCCTGACCAGCGATTACCTCCCCGAAATCCTCACCGACCGTGCGATCCTGAAAATCGGAAAAGAGGTTATCCTGGTGGCCGACCACACCAAATTCGGCCGGGTTTCGTCTGCCCTGGTCGCGCCCCTGAACCGTGTCCACCGCGTCGTGACCGACGCTGCCGCCCCGCCGGACATGGTGGACGCCCTCCGCGCGATGGGGATTGACGTGGTCCTGGCATAAACGCCCGGCGCGGAGGAGATATGCTGCTGCAGAACTTCCGCCCCAAATCCCAACTGGTGACGAAGGTCACTGAAATCCAGAAACCCCGCTTCCCCGTCGTGGACGCGCACAATCACCTCGGCGAGCCCTTCGGCGGCGGTTGGGACCGGAAACCCCTGAGCGAATTGCTGGACCTGCTGGACGAGGCCGGAGTGGTCCACTACGTGGACCTGGACGGGGGCTGGGGCGAGGACATCCTGCAGCGTCATCTGGACTACTTCAAGGCGCGGGCTCCGGAGCGCTTCCGGGTCTTCGGCGGGGTGGACTGGGCGAAGTGGCCCGAACTGGGCGACGACTTCCCCGAATATGCCGCCCGGCGGCTGGAGGTCCAGAAAGCCTGGGGGGCTGAGGGGCTCAAAATCTGGAAGGCCTTCGGCCTGAAGGTCCAGGACCACAGGGGCGAACGGGTCCGGGTGGACGACCCTCGCCTGGACCCGATCTGGCAGACCGCAGGCGAACTGGGCCTCCCGGTCCTGATCCATGTGGCCGACCCGGTGGCTTTCTTTGAGCCCGTGGATGAGACCAACGAGCGCTGGGAAGAACTGCAGGCCCATCCCGATTGGGTCTTCACCAGCCCGCCCTTCCCGCCCTTTATGGAGATTCTCCAGGGCCTCTACAACCTGGTCCGACGGCACCCGCGCACCATTTTCATCGGCGCCCATGTCGGTTGCTACGCCGAAAACCTGGCCTGGGTGGGCAGAATGCTGGACGACTGCCCGAACTACTACGTGGACATCGCCGCGCGCATCGGCGAACTGGGCCGCCAGCCCTATACCGCCCGCCGCTTCTTCCTCCAGTACCAGGACCGCATCCTCTTCGGCTCCGACTTCGGCCCCCACCTGGACGCGTACCGCATCTACTACCGTTTCCTGGAAACGGACGACGAGTACTTCAACTACAGTGTGGGCGAAGTCCCCCAGCAGGGGCGATGGTACATCTACGGCATCTTCCTGCCCGATGAGGTGCTGCAGAAGGTCTATTATCAGAACGCCGCGCGCCTTCTGGGCCTGTAGGATAGGGCTGGACCGGAGAATAACCGATGGAGCTTCGTTTCCAAACTCCCACCGAAGGGCTTCTCCAGAACCAGGACCTTACCCTGGCGCACATACGCCTGGCGGTGTGGGGCAGTGACTCGGCCGATCCGCTTTCGCTGCCGGTGCAATGGCATCTGAACGCGCCAGAGACCGGCTTCTGGACGCTGCGCTTCGGCCTGCCCCTCCGCGACCATGCGCTGGAAATCACCCGCCTGCGCCTGGAAGTTTTCCTGCCGCAGGCGCTCTGGGGGCAGGAAGGCCCCCTCTGGAGCCTGCAGGGTGCGGCGGTACACTGGGGTCAGGATTTCGCCTTCCCGCTGGAGAAAGGCTTCGCCCGTGAAAACTACCTCGGTCACCTGCAGGATGCTGAGGGTGGCGGTGTGCCGCTGGTCTACATCTGGAATCGGCGATACGGCCTGGCGTTGATGCACCTGGAGACAGCGCCCATTGAGTGGTACATGCCGGTGGAGCGCAACGATGAGGGCGCGCGGATGGCCTTTGAACTGCGCCGACCCTTCCGCCTGGCTCCGGGTCAGGCCTGGGCCTCGCCGCTGTTTGCCCTCTCCTGGCATGAGGGCCACGACTTCTTCGCCCCGGTGGAGCGCTACCGCGAGCAGATGGCCGCCCGCGGCCTGGCCCCCGCGCCTCCGCTCCCGGCCAGTTATGAGGCCGCCTGGTGCTCCTGGGGCTATGAGTTTGATGTCACGGCGGAAGAAGTGCTGAGCGTGCTACCGGTCGCCCGCTCGCTGGGCTTGCGCTGGTTCACCCTGGATGACCGCTGGTTTGACGCCTACGGGGACTGGAATCCCCGTCCGGACATCTTCCCCCTTGGCGCCGAGGACCTGTGCCGCATAAACGAGGCCATCCACGCCGCCGGGGGCCTCTCGCAACTCTGGTGGTATCCGCTCTGCGCCGAGGATGGATACGGCGCCTGGGAAAGCCACACCTACGGCCTCTCCCAAATCCTCAAAGAGCATCCCGACTGGGTGGTGCTGGATGAGCAGGGCCGCGTGGCACGCAACAACCGGCATCTGGCCATGCTCTGCCCGGCGCTGCCCGAGGTGCAGGAATATACTCTTGCTCTGGTGCGGCGTTTTATTGAGGAATGGGGCTTTGATGGCTTCAAGCTGGACAACATCTACACTATGCCGGCCTGCCACAATCCGGCCCACCATCACGCCTCGCCCGAAGAATCCATCCGCGCCTTTGGCGAACTCTACCGCCGCATCTTTGATCTGACCCGTCAACTGCGCCCGCAGGAAGGAGTGGTGCAAATCTGCCCCTGTGGCACGCCCATCACCTTCCACCTGCTCCCGGCCACCGACCAGACCGTCACCGCTGACCCGACCTCCAGCGCCCAGGTGCGGCAGCGCATCAAGTTCTACAAGGCGCTTACCGGCCGGCGCGCTGCCGTTTTCGCCGACCATGTGGAACTCTCCGATGGCGGCGTGGACTTCGCTTCGGGCATCGCCACCGGCGGCGTGCCGGGGACGAAGTTCACCTGGCAGGTCCCGCCCGAACGTCAGGCGCGCCTGAAGGAAAACTGGCAACTCAGCGCCCAGAAATTTGAGCACTGGCGTTTCTGGCTGGACCTCTATCAGCGCTACCGCCTGGCCGAAGGAGAGTACCTGGGCCTCTACGATCTGGCCTTTGACACCCCCGAAGCCCACGTCATTCGCAAGGACGGGCGTCTCTACTACGCCTTCTTCGCCGAGACCTTTGACGGGGACCTGCACCTGCGTGGTCTGGAAGCGCGCCCCTACCGTCTGCGCGACTACGAACACGAAACGGACCTCGGCACGGTCCATGGACCCGAGGCATCCCTCCACGTCCGGTTTGCTCACCACCTTCTCCTGGAAGCCACTCCCGAATAACCGAGGTTCCTATGCACACCCTGGATGAAATCCTTTCCCAACCCGCCATCTGGCAGAGCGCCCTGGAAGAGGCCGAACAGGCCGCGCCGCAGTGGCGTGCTGTGCTCGGCAAGGACGCCACGCCGTTGATTTTTCTTGGCTGCGGCTCCACCTACTACCTCTCGCTGACCGCCGCTGCGCTCTTTCGCCGGTTGACCGGCCGCCTGGCTTTTGCCCTGCCCAGCGGCGAGTTCCTCCTGTATCGCGCCGACTGGCTCGGCGATGCGTTTGAACGTCCGCCCAGGCCGATTCTCATCGCCGTCAGCCGTTCCGGTATGACCACCGAGACGGTACGGGCTGCCGAAGCCTACCGTGCCGCTGGCGGCCGCGTGTTGACCGTGACCAACTACCCCGATTCCCCGCTTGCCACCCTGGCCGATGCTGCGCTGCTCCTGCCTCAGGGCCGGGAAGAAAGCATAGCCCAGACGCGCTCTTTCTCCTCCATGCTGGTCGGCCTGAACGCCCTGGCGATTCTCCTCGGCGAACAGCCCGCCCTCTGGCAAGCCATTCAGCGTCTGCCCGAAGCCGCCGAGCACCTGCTTCAGCGTTATGCCCCGCTGGCGCGTCAACTCGGCGAAGACCTGAGCCTGGAGCGCTTCTACTTTCTGGGCAGCGGGTTGCGCTACGGCCTGGCCAGCGAAGCCAGCCTGAAGATGAAAGAGATGTCCCTCAGCCACAGCGAACCCTTCCCCTTCCTGGAGTTCCGCCATGGGCCGATGAGCATGGTCAACCCACAAACGCTGATTCTGGGCCTGCTTTCGGACTATGCTCAAGAGCAGGAGCAAAAAGTGCTGGACGAAATGCAGGCCCTGGGGGGGCAAGTTCTCTCCCTCGGCGAGCAGGGGGCGCGGGTGGAGTTCGCCTCGGGCATCCCCGAAGGAGGACGCGCTGCCCTCTATCTGCCTATCTTACAGTTGCTTGCTTATTATCGTTCGCTGGCTAAAGGCCTCAACCCCGATCGCCCCAACAATCTGACGGCCGTAGTCCAATTCAATCTCTGAGGGAGGTACAAAATGAAACGCCTGTCTCTTGCCCTACTGATCGTCTTCTCGCTGGTTCTGGCAGGGTGTGGCCAGAAAGCCACCCCTCCAGGGAGCACCGCCTCGCAGCCCGTGGCCACCGAAAGCATGGCCTCGCCCGCGGCAACAGGTGGTGAAAAGATCGTCATCCGCGTCTGGGGGCACCAGAACAACTCCTTCAATCAGGCCCACCAGGACATCATCAACAAGTTCATGCAGGAGAACCCCAATGTAGAGGTCAAGTTCGAGACCTTCCCCTGGGATGTCTTCATCCAGACCATCCAGACCTCGCTGCCCGCCGGTCAGGTGGCCGACATCATTGAGATGCCCGGTGGTATGGGGATACGCTACGCCAAAGGGGGCCAGTTGCTGGAAGTGCCCGCCGATGTGATGACGCTTGACCAGGCGCGCGAGGTCTACTTTGAGGCCCCGCTGGGCGGCTACGTGTACGATGGCAAACTGTACGGCTTGCCCATAGAGTTCAACCTGGAATATGGCGGCGCTTATGTTAATGAAGAGATGTTCAGGGCCGCTGGCCTGCCTTACCCGCCGCAGTGGAAAACGTGGGATGAGGTCATCGCCGATGCAAAGAAACTGACCAAGTTTGACGCCAGCGGCGCAATGGAAGTGGCGGGCCTGCACTACACCAACAACGACCAGCTCTATACCTACTTCCTCTCCGGCATCCTGGAGCAGGGTGGGCAGTATTTCGCCGAGGATGGTCGGCACTTCAATTTCAACACTCCCGAAGCCCTGGCGGTGGTCAGGAAGATGGTCAAAATGGCCCAGGAGGACAAAATCGTAGACCCGGTGACCTACAACGCTGAAAGTAACTGGGTAGGCGCTTCCTTTGCCCAGAAATTGACGGCCATCGCCGTGCTGGGCTCCTGGTTCGCCGGTGAAGCGCGCATCACCTACCCCGATCTGAAATTTGACTACGTCAAACTGCCGCCGTTTATGGGCGACCAGTATAAGTTCACCTCCGTATCTGGCTGGGGCATCGTGGTCACCAAATACACCCAGCACCCCGAAATCGCCTGGAAACTGGCCGCGGCCATGGCCGCCGATCCGGAGAATGCCCTGCACTTCAACCTGACCACCGGCACCATCCCGGCCATGAAGCAGGTCGCCAACGACCCGCGGCTCTACGAACGGTACCCCTTTATGAAGGACCTGGTGACCATTCTGCCCTACGGCGTCTTCCAGGGCGACATCGTGGACCCCGGTCAGCTGGAGTTTGACATCGTCTACCCCAACCTCATCCAGGCCATCCAGGGCATTATCACGCCGGAGGAGGCTGTGCGGAACATTCACGAGGAAGCTAATGCTATGGTGGATAGCGCCAAATAGCCCTACGCCGGGGAGATCATCCGCGGGAGGTGGCTCCGCGGAGCCACCTCCCGCCCGGAGGAGGGACCATGAACGCTTCGTTCAAGCGCACCCTGCTGGAATGGATTGGCACCCATGAGGGCGGCAGGTTAACCGCTCCCCAGCGCCGTTTCGCCTACTGGGGGCTGGCGCCGATTCTGCTTTGGGTATTTGTCTTCGTCCTCTTTCCTATTTTCTGGGTTATCCTGATGAGCCTGTTCTCCTACACCCCCATCCGTGAGGGCAGCTGGTTTCTGGGATTAGGCGGCAAAAACCCCTTTGTCGGCCTGGGGAACTATATTGAACTTTTCACCGGTAGCACCAAGGCAGCGCGCATCTTTCGCCAGGCAATGAGCAACACCTTCCTGTTCTCCCTGCTGGCCGTTCCGCTTTCAGTTGGCACAGCGCTGCCGATGGCCGTCGTCTTGGAAAGCGTTCATCAGCGGGTTAAGTCCTTGTTCCGTTTTATCTATTTTTTACCTGTGGTTACGGGCAGCGTGGCCGTGACCATTATCTGGCAATATGTCTATGCGCCCAACTGGGGCCTGCTCAGCCAGTTGATGAAGGCAATTGGCCTGACCCCGCCGCGCTCCTGGCTCTCCGACCCTACCCAGGTCTATCTGGGTATCCCGCTGGCAATGATTGCTGTGACGATCGTATACGTCTGGGTGACCTTCGGGTATAACACGGTGCTGTTCATTGCCGCCTTGCAGGGAGTCCCTTCCGTTTTCCGTGAGGCGGCCCGCATAGATGGCGCCAATTCCTGGCAGGAATTCTGGCACATCGTCATCCCGTTGCTCCAGCGCACCATCCTGTTAGCCTCAGTGCTGACGATGATCTCTACGCTCCAGCAGTTCGTGCTCTTCTGGCTGCTCACGCGCGGCGGTCCAGCGTATCAAACGCAGACCATCCTGCTCAGCATCTATCAGAACGCCTTCGTCTATTCGGAAAATATGGGTATGGCTGCAGCCATGTCCATCGTCCTATTCGTGCTCCTCTTTATCCTGACCGTCATCCAGTTCCGTCTGCTCCGCACGGAGTGGGAATACTGACGGGGAGGGAACCATGCTCAGAAAATTCAATCCCTTTCCCCTTCTCACACGCAGCACCGCTTACATCATCCTGCTCAGCGGTCTGGTCTTTACCCTGCTCCCTTTCGTCTATGTGGTACTGGCTTCGTTCAAGACCAACGCGGAGTTGCTGCGCGTGCCGCCCACGTTCGTTCCGGAAACGCCGACGCTGGATAATTACCTGACCGTACTCACCGATCGCCAGATCTCGCTGACCCGTATTTTTTACAACAGCGGCATCGTCGCCATTGCCCGCACAGTGCTCACTCTGTTCATCAGTTCCTTTGCCGGCTATATCTTTGCCCGTTACCGCTTCACCGGCAGGAACCTGTTTTTCGGCATGATCCTGGCCCAACTGATGATCCCGTTCCAGGTCGTTATAATTCCCATCTACCTGCTGACGGTCAAAATGGGCCTCATTGACACACTCTGGGCGCTGATCATCCCGATGCTGATTGACGCCTACGGCATCTTTGTCGCCAAACAATTCGTGGAGGGACTGCCTGGCGAAGTGATGGAAGCCGCCCGCATAGACGGCGCCTCGGAATTTGGCATTTACTGGCACATCGTTCTGCCGCAATTGGGGCCGGCGCTGGCCTCATTGGGCATCTTCACCTTCATGGCTTCCTGGAACGATTACCTCTGGCCGCTCATCGTCATCACCTCACCCGAAAAGCGTACCATTCCCCTGCTCCTGGTCTGGTATTCCACACAGCATGGTGCCAACCAGGGCCGGGTATTGGCTGCCTCAATCATCACGCTGATTCCCATTTTCATCGTTTATTTCCTGGCCCAACGCTGGATTGTAGAGCAGGCCACTCAGAGCGCGTTCAAATAAGAGGTGCGGACCGGCTGGTTCGTCTTTTCGCTCTATCGCCTTTCCTGAATAAGGAGGAACGATGAAAGCCTATAGACTGTTGCCCGTCCTGTTCATTCTGGCCTTTGCCCTGAGCGCTTGTGGCGGCAAAGTCACTCCTGCTCCGACGGCTACGCCCGTACCTCCGACTGCCACACCGGTGCCGCCCACGGCAACTCCCGTGCCGCCCACCCCTACCGCCACGCCCGAACCCACTCAGGCAGGCCCAGGTGTGGGCGAAATTACCGATTTCAAGGTGACCCAGGAGGGCGATTTTCTGGTCATCTCCTTCGCCTTCGGCGGCACGCCCGACGACTACAACGCCTACCACATTTTCATTGATGCCGACCAGTCGCCTCAAACCGGCTTCCAGGTCGGTGAGATCGGCGCTGAGTTCCTCTTTGAGAACGCGGGCATCTTCTCCTACAGCGGCGATGGGACCTCCTGGAGCTGGAATGAAGTCCAGGCTCCCGAGCTGGAATTTGAGCCAGGTAGCAACACCGTCTCCTGGAAGATCCACCGTGCCACGCTCGGGCTGGATAAAGTTCAGGCCGCCGATTTCATCGCCCAGTTGGTGGACAAAAACTGGGATGCGGCGGGCACCACCCCCAAACTCACGGTGGAGTTCAAATAACCCTGGATCAGCCGGTCCGCGCCCCGCCTTTTCTCAGGAGGCCCTTATGAGAACTATGCGCTGGACACTTCTATCAAGTGCCCTGCTGATCCTGGCAGCCTGTCAGCCCGCCGCGCCGACCCCAACGGAGGCCGCGCCCAGCGCGCCGCTCCAGACCCACACCTATCCGCCCCTCGCCGGTGACGTGGTCAACCCCGAACGCGGCTTCCGCTATTCCTTTGATACCTTTGAGCCCGCCCAGGAAAACTACAGCACCTACCGCCTGCTGGGCACCTCGCTGGTTTATGTCGGCGTGCGGTTGGATAACTACCGCGAGCAGGACCTGCCGCAAGCGTTCCTGGATAGCCTGGATCAGGCTCTTGCGGCAGTGCGCGAGGGCGGTATCAAGGTCGTGCTGCGCTTCCAGTACAACGAGGGCCCCTGGCCGAACTCCGAGCCGGATGCCTCGCTGGAGCAGGTGCTGCGGCACATCGCCCAGCTGAAGCCCGTTCTGCAGAAGAACGCCGATGTCATTGCCTGGATGCACGCCGGCTTCATCGGCGCCTGGGGCGAGTGGCATACCTCCACCCACGGCCTGGATCGGGACCCCGCCGCCAAGCGCGCCATTCTGGAAGCCCTGGCCGATGCCCTGCCGCAGCGCCCCATCCTGCTGCGCTACCCGCCCGACCTGATGAACCTCTTCCCCGAACCGCTCACCGCCGAGCAGGCCTTTGGTGATACCCTCCAGGCGCGGCTGGGCTTCCACAATGACTGCTTCCTTTCTTCCGATACCGACGTCGGCACGTATAGCGGCGGGCGGCAAAAGCCCGGAAAAAGCAACCCCCCACCCCCGGCGGTGCCCCCGCCCGCCGCTGGATCTCCTCAAAGCAGCCGGCCTTCTTCCAGTTTTTGATGACCTGCTGGTG
>DAOUBO010000092.1:0-1604 GCA_034432695.1 Anaerolineae bacterium
CTGCGGAACGGGCGGGTTGCCTCCTTCGGGCCACCGCAGGAGGCCCTCTCCCCCACCACCCTCCGGCAGGCCTACGGCGGCCAACTGGCCGTCTGGGAGCACGAACAGGGCATGATGGTGATCGGCGACGTCCACTGCTCGGGAGGGCGTCAACGATGAACTGGCTGCTGGAACCGCTGACCTACCCCTTTATGGTGCGGGGGCTGATCGCCGCGTCGGCCGTGGGCGTTATCTGCGCCGTCCTGGGCACCTACGTCGTCCTGCGGGGGATGGCTTTCTTCGGCGACGCCCTTGCCCATGCCATCCTCCCCGGCGTCGCCATCGCGTACCTGACCCGCTGGCCCCTTCTGGCCGGCGCGCTGGCCGCTGGCCTCCTCACTGCCCTCGCCATCGGCTCCCTTCAGAACCGGGTCCGGGAGGATACGGCCATCGGGATCATTTTCTCCGGCGCGTTCGCCCTGGGCGTCGTCCTCATCAGCACCGCCCGCACCTACACCGTGGACCTGACCCACTTCCTGTTTGGCAACGTCCTGGGGGTCTCCCCCGCCGACCTCAGGCTGACGCTGGCCCTCGGCGGACTGGTCCTGCTGATCGTTGCCGCCTTCTTCAAGGAGTTCCTGGTGATGAGTTTTGACCCTATCCTGGCCCGAACGCTCCGGCTGCCGACGGCCTTCCTGCAGTACCTGCTCCTGCTCACCCTGGCTGTGACCGTCGTCGCTTCCCTCCAGACGGTAGGGGTCGCGCTGGTGGTGGCTATGCTGGTCACGCCCCCCGCGACGGCCTACCTGCTGACCCGTCGGCTCTGGCCGATGATGGCGTTCGCGGCCGGCTTCGGGCTCTTTTCCGCCGTCACCGGGCTCTATCTCTCGTACTATTTTAACCTTCCGTCCGGCCCGGCAATGGTTCTGGTCTGCACAGCGGTCTTCTTCCTGGTCCTCCCGTTCTCCTCCCGCAGGCGGCAGATCCTCGGAGGGCGATAGGGCGGAGAAGGCGGATGCGGGAGATGCACCCACCTGTGCGGTTACTGCCGGTGTAGGGCAACTGCTCGCAGTTGCCCTGCACCGCCCCCTGCACCCTGCCGAAAAGCCAGGTGCGTTGGGAGCACCATGCGCGTCGCGCTGAATGCGTGGTTCTGGGAGCAGCCGGAGACGGGGAGTGGACAGTACACCCGCCGCCTGGTGGAGCACCTGCGCGCGCTGGACCCGTCGGTAGAAACGGTCCTGATCCATCCTTGCGGGCGGGGGAACGTCGGCAAGGTCTACTTTGAGCAGGTGGTCTTTCCCCGCGAGGCCCGCCGCGCCGGGGCCGACCTGGCCCACGTTCCCTACTGGGCTCCGCCGCTGGCCCCCACCCTCCCGACCGTGGTCACCGTCCACGACCTCATCCCCATGCTGCTGCGCCCCTACCGGGGCGGCCCACGCGTCCGGCTCTACACCGCGCTGGTGAGCGCGGCCACGCCCTCCGCCGCGCTGGTTCTGACCGACTCGGAGGCCTCCCGACAGGACATCCTGGCCCACCTGCGCCTTCCCCCGGAGCGGGTCCGGGCCGTGCCCCTGGCCGCCGACGCCCGGTTCTCCCCCCGACCGGAGCCGGGCGACGAGGCG
>DAOUBO010000093.1:0-4639 GCA_034432695.1 Anaerolineae bacterium
CGCACGCGCAGGGGGGCGGGCCCGGGGGGGGCCCGGCCCCGCCGAGCCCTGCCGCAGAACGGCGGGGGCGTCGGCCGCGTGGTGAAGTGTCCGCACCATCACAACGGTGTCAAAGAGCCCGGGTGCAAAGGGAAGCCGGTAGAAGTCGCCCAGGACGTAGAGGTAGCGGGGCTTCCCGCCCGGCCCTGTGTCCCCCAGCCGTTCCCGCGCCTGCAGGAGCTGGGAGCGGGCGTAGTCCAGCAGGACCACCCGCTCGTATCCGCTGTACAGGTCGGCCAGGCGTCCGAAGCCGGCGCCGATGTCGGCCAGAAACCGGCCCGACGGGGGGAGCAGGGCCTGCAGGGCGGCCCGTTCCGCGCCGTCCTCGTAGGCCCGTTCCGGATTCCAGAATTCGGTCCGGTATCGGGAGCCCTCGTAGTCGCAGATGGGTGGACGTTCGCTCATCGGAAATCCGCGGCTATTGTCCGTAGGTTGCGATGACCAGGGCCGGGGTCACCGTGGCCTCTATCCAGGCGGCCAGGGCCAGGAGAGGGACGACCAGCGCCAGGAAGGCCTTCACGAAGTCCGTCAGGGCCTGGAACCAGCCTTCGCCCACCGTCATCCCGCGCGGCGGGGCCACGAAGGAGGCCCCCAGGCGGACGGCCAGCGCGGTCGCGATGACCGAGGCGGGGATTTCCAGCACACCGTGGGGCAGGACGAAGGTCCCCAGGAAGACGAAGGGGTCGTATCCCGCCCAGGCAACGGGGAAGACGATGTAGAAGATGATGGCCAATGGGACCATCAGCAGAACGACCGCCAGGGAGCCGAAGGAGAGCATCCCCAGCAGGGCGGCCAGCAGCAGGGCCCGGACGTTGTTCCCCAGCACGGCCCGGAAGGTGAGGGCGGGCAGGAACCCGATGACCTGAACGTTCCGGAAGACGTTCTCGTCAATCCGGTTCAGGGGGAGATACTCCGCGGGGAGGGGGAAGCGGAGCGCGAAGTCCCGTCCGATCCAGAAAGCCCCCATCAGGCCCATCAGGGTCACCAGCAGGGCTGGCCAGGAGCGGCGCAGGATGGCAGGGATCTCCCGTCCGTAGAGCCCGACCAGGGTGCCCAGGGGGCGGAGGGGGCGGGGCAACCGTTCTTTCGGGATCCCGAAGAACCACCATTCCCACGCCAGGTGCTTGCGGAAGAGTTCCCACCCACCCCGCAGGTTTAACTGGTCAATCTCCCGGCCCAGCAGGGCCTCCCGGTTAAAGAGCCGCAGGCCCATCCGGACCAGGAGCACATTGGCGACCAGGAGGAAAAGCAGGATGTACCAGAGGATGGAATAGCCGTGGTACAGGACCATCAGGCTTTCCCCCTGGATGAGCAGGGCGATAGGGACGATGAGAAAACTGGAGAGGAGGTTGGCCGCCCGAACGCTGGTGGTGTGGCTGGAGACGATGACCGCGCCGGAGACCATCACCAGAGCCTTCGCCATAGTCAGCAGGAGGACCTGGAGAACGACCAGGGGAGAGGGCCGCCAGGCGGACTGGAGGATGACCAGATAGAACCCGATGCCCAGCGCGCCGGCCAGCCACGGGAGCAGGAGGGAAGCCACCAGTTTGCCGATGTAGAGCTGGACGTCGGAGAGGGGGGTGGCCATCAGCGGCTCCAGGCTCAACCGCTCCTTTTCCCCCACGAAGGCCTCCAGCGCGATGACCAGGGAGACGGAGATGGGGAGAAAGCCGACCAGCAGGAGCATCAGCGGCAGGAGGCGAACCTGGATCCCCTCCGCTCCCCAGCGCTCGTAGAAGGAACTCTCCAGGTAGCCGGTGGCGTAGCGCATCAGCAGAGGGAAGATCAGCGTCATCCCGAAGATGGGGAAAAGGATGCGCCAGTCCCGCAGGCTATCCCGGACTTCCCTGCGGATGAGAAGGCCAACCTGCTGAATCCATTCACGGGACAAATTGGGCATTGCGCACGCTCATCGGTTGAGTTGGACAGGATGGTATGGCGGCTTCGCTCCGTGGCCCCCTCCAGGCGGTTCGTGGGCGGCACGAAACGGGGCGGAGTGCCCGCCGCCTGGTGTGGACGCTTTCAACCCATTTCGCCCTTCACCGCCTCCGCTCCCTCCGAAGGCCGGCAGACCAGGACCGTCGGGGTTCGCCCAAAACGGGCCTCGTAGACCCGCTTCAGATGTCGCTCCAGTTCGTCCACAGCGCCTGTGTCTGCCAGGGCGACGATGCAGCCGCCGAAGCCAGCGCCCGTGAGGCGGGCGCCGTAGCAGCCAGGGACCTCCCACGCTGCCTCCGCCAGGGTGTCCAGTTCCGGCGAACTGACCTCATAATCGTCCCGCAGGCTGATGTGTGAGTGGCGCATGGCCTGGCCCACCGCTTCCAGGTCTCCGGCCCGGAAGGCTTCCACTGCGGCCAGGACCCGCGCGTTGGAGTGGACGACATGCCGGGCCCGTTTCAGCAGAACGGGAGGGAGGTGGTGGCCGAAACGGTCCAGATCCTCCGGCGTGACGTCCCGCAGGGCGCGGATGCCAGGGAGGTACTGGGCCAGGATGCGGACGGCCTCCTCGCACTCCTGGCGACGGCGGTTGTACTCGGACGCGGCCAGTTCCCGCCGGACCAGCGTATCCGCCACGACGATGGCGACGCCGGGCGGGATGGGGACGTGTTCCACCTCCAGCGTCCGGCAGTCCAGGAGGATGGCGTGCCCGGCCCGGCCCCAGACGGAGGCCATCTGGTCCATAATCCCACACCGGACCCCGACGTACTCGTTCTCCGCCTGCTGGCAGAGGAGCGCCAGTTCTGTCCGTTCCAGCGGCAGTTTGTCCAGCGTTCGCCATGTCCAGGCAAAGGTCACCTCCACCGCCGCGGAGGAGGAGAGGCCCGCGCCGATGGGGACGTCGGAGGTGAGGACGGCGTCCAACCCGGAGAGGGAGAAGCCCCGTTTCCCCAGCGCCCAGGCGACGCCGCGGGGGTAGTCCGCCCAGTTCCCTTCCCGCGGCGGGACGGGGTTCAGGGGAAACGCTGTTTCCTCTCCGATGTCCAGGGCCACAACGCGGGCCACCGGCTCCGGGCGCGGGGAGGCCGCTATCCAGGCGGCCCGGTCCACGGCCACGGGGAGGACGAATCCCTCGTTGTAGTCGGTGTGTTCACCCAGGAGGTTGACCCTTCCCGGCGCGCGAACGACGACAGCAGGGTCTGTGCCGAAGCGGGTATGAAAGCGGTCTATGACCTGTTCTTTCCGCATCATTGTGCCGGCCCCCGGCAGAGGCTATTCCGATTCGGCGAGGGTCCGCCGGGCGTCTTCGTACCCCATCTGGATCAGTTCCCGGCTGGTCTTCGGATCGTAGCAGAGAATCTGGGAGAGAGCGATCTCCCGGCTGGGGACGACTACCCGGCAGCGGATGTACCGGTGTTTCTCGTCCATCTGCCGGGCCACGAACTGGTTGATCCGCTCCAGTTGCTTGATGTCGTTCTCAAAGGTCGCGCTGAGCGCCAGGTCCAGCATCACCGCGAAGGCCTGCCAGGGCCAGCGGGGTGGCTGAATGTACCGTTCGCCCACCGGGGAGAGCAGGACGACGTAGATTTCATCGGCGCCGGCGTCAATGGCGGCGGCCAGGGGGGTGTTGGCCATCACTGCCCCGTCCCAGTAGTGGTGGTCGCCGATCCGGGTCCAGGGGTAGACCAGAGGGATGGAGCAACTGGCCAGGATGTGCTCCGGGGTGAAGGTGATCTCCCGGTTGTCAAAAATCCGCAGGTCGCCCCGCTCCACCTCGGTGGCGGTGATGAGGAGTCGTTTCGGCGTGCGGGCCAGCGCGTCAAAGTCAATGAAGCGATGGAGGGTCCGGTACCAGGGCGAGGTGTCGTAGACGGCGTTCCAGGGGCGCAGCCGCCAGAAGCGGTGGATGTCCCGCGTGCGGGTGGAGAGCCAGGCTTCCTCCAGTTCCCGCGCCCTCTTGCCGGAGGCGATGGCGGCGGCATTGACGGCGCCGATGGAGGTGCCGACCAGGATGTCGGGGATCAGCCCTGCTTCTTCCAGATATTTGTAGACACCGCACTCGTAGGCTCCCCGGCCTCCGCCGCCGGAGAGGACCAGCGCGCGAAGGGGTTCGGACATGCTAAACCTCCCGCATTCGTTCCAGTTCGCCCCGAACGCGAGCCAGGAGGGTGTCGGCCCGCAGTTCTTCCAGCCGGTAGCAGGGGGCCTGAAGGTGGTCGGCCAACGCCTGGGCGAACCCCTGGTCAAAGGATTCGTGCTCCATATTGATGACGACGGAACGGATTTTCGCCTGCGGGAAGAGTTCCGCGATCCGATGGGCTTCCTCCTGGGGAGGGAGGTCGCCGATGGAGACGTTTCCCGCTCCGTCGGTCAGCAGCACCATCAGGGGCATCAGGTCCGGACGACGGCGCATCTCGCGGGTGAGGACCTCATAGGCCAGTTGCAGGCCGGCGGAGAGGGGGGTTTTCCCTCCGACCGGGATGTCCTGCAGGGCCTTCTGGGCCAGGGAGACGCTGTTGGTCGGCGCCAGGACCAGCCGGGCCCCGTTTTTCTGAAAGACGACCACACCGACCCGGTCCCGTCGCTGATAGGCGTCGGTGAGCAGGGAGGTCACCGCGCCTTTGGTGGCCTCCATCCGCCCGGCGACCGCCCTACCCCCTGC
>DAOUBO010000094.1:0-8417 GCA_034432695.1 Anaerolineae bacterium
CATCGCTGTTGCCCGGGCTGGAGTTGTTAGCGAGACCTTCGCCATAGAGGGGACGGTCATCTACACCCCCGGCACCTACAACGCTCTGGAATGGGGCATCCAGGATGACAGCGGCGGCATCGCCGTGTTCTACACTCCGGCCCCCGCCGTCTCCTACGGCGACCGGGTGCGCCTGGTGGCGACGCGCGGCGTCTTCCAGAACCAGGAGGAGATGAACGCGCCCGTCTACCACTTCTCCGTCCTGGGCTCCGGCCCTGAGGTCGCGCCCAAACCGTACGCCACCGGCGTCATCTCCACCGGCACGACGGAGGGCTGGCTGGTCCAGGTGGAGGGATACGTCTCCGGGCTGGGGGCCTGCACGGGCAACTACTCTTTCCTGGTGAACGACGGCTCCGGTCCGGCCTACATCTACGTGGACCAGGACACCGGTGTCAACGTCTGCACCATGGGGATTACCAACACCGATTACGTGCGGGTCATCGGCTTCAGCACGCAGTTTGACAACCTCTACGAGATCAAGCCCCGCCGCCCGGCGGACGTCAAAGAACTCTACCCCACCACCTTCGTCTACCACGACCTGGAGGATGTGGTCCGCTCCGGCGAGGCGGTCTACCTGGCGGGTTCGTTCAACGGCTGGAGCACCACCGCGACGTCGATGACCGCCAGCGCGGACTTCTCCGTCTTCTCCGTGACGGTGGTCCTGACGAACACCGGTACCTACGAGTACAAGTACGTCGTCTACACCGACACGGTGAGCGGGCCGGCGAACTGGAACTGGCTCCAGAGCGCCAACCGCAGCGTGACGGTGAACGCCCCCACCACGGTGGACGACTACCGCCACATCCAGCCGGGCTACGTGGTGCTCCAGTGGCCGCATGCCACCACGACGACCGTCGGGGTCGCTACCGAGAACATCTACGGCCAGATATGGGCGGACGACCTGACCGCACGGCCGGGCGAGCCGCGCGCGATCCTCGCCCAGGTCGGCTACGGGACCGATCCCAACCCGGCGAACTGGACGACCTGGTCGCCGATGACCTGGAACACCCAGTCCGGAGACAACGACGAGTTTGTGGGTGTGCTCACCCCCGCGGCGGCGGGCGTCTACTCCTACGTCGTCCGCTTCAACGGCAACTGGGGCGCGGGCAACCCCAACAGCCAGTGGTACTACGGCGACACGGACGGGGTCTACCCCGACGAACCGTTTGAGATAGAGAACGCGGGCGTCCTCACCGTCCTGGCCCCCGGCCTGAGCGTCCTCAAGTCGGTGGCGCCGACGGCCGACGTCCCCCTGGGCGGCGTGGTGACCTACACCGTCGTCCTCTCCAACAGCGGGGCCGGCGATGCCCTGGGCGTGGTGCTGACGGACGTCCTGCCAGCGGAGGTGACCTTCGGCGGGTGGGTCCAGCAAAGTGGCGCCATCTACGAGAGCGGCGTCATCACCTGGACGGGCACAGTGACCGGCGGGCTGGAGGTGCGGCTGGTCTTCACGGCCACGCTGGGCACCGACGCCGGCCTCTACAACCGCACCGTTGCCAACACCGCGTCCTTCGTCTCCGCCAACGCCGGGAGTGGGTCCGCCACGGCGACCTTCGCCACCGAGCGGCGGTACTGGGTCTACCTGCCGCTGGTGATGAAGAACCGCTGAAACAAACGGGCGGGCGGCATAAGCCGCCCGCCCGCACAAACCGGCAGACGCCGAACGGTCTTCCTGCAAACCGGACCGTCCCGCCGTATCCCCGCCGCGTCAGGCCACCAGCCCGTACTTCCGCAACACAGGCCGCGGGTCCACCATATTCTTGCTCAACTCCGCCTTCTTCTCTTCCATCCCGAAGGCCAACACCATCAACTGGGTGATGTAGAGGACCGGCAACTGGAAATCCAGTTTCATCTGGACCTGCCGGGCCTCCACGTTCACCTGGCAGAGGGGGCAGGCCGTCACCATCAGTTCCGCCCCGCTCTCATAGGCATTCCGCAGGACCTTCTCCGAAAGTTCCAGCGCGATCTCCGTCTGGGTGATGCCCAGGCTGCCGCCGCAACAATCGGTCTTGTAGGACCACTCCACCGGCTCGCCGCCCAGCGCCCGGATGACATCGTCCATACAGGTGGGGTTCTCCGGATCCTCCGCGCCGGTGTACTTCGGCGGGCGGGTGGTCGCGCAGCCGTAGTACGACGCGACCCGTATGCCCTTCAGCGGCTTCTGGACCCGCGCCCGGATGGCCTCCAGCCCGGCCCGCTCCAGCAATGTCTCCACCGCGTGCAGGGTCTCCACCGTCCCCTGATACCGGTAGCCGACCCGCTCGGCCACCTGGTCGGCCAGTTCGGGCCGATGGGCCAGTTCGTACTGGGCGGCCCGGAAGCGCTGGTAGCACCCCAGACAGGGCGCCACCACCTGCTTCAGGCCCATCTGCTCCACCAGCGAGAGGTTCACCGCCCCATAGTACCCCGCCAGGACCGGGTCGGTGGTATGCGCGGGGGTGGACCCGCAGCAGACCCATCCCGGCGGCTCTACCAGCTGGATCCCCAGCGCCTCGCAGACGGCGCGGAAGGTGTGGTCGTACTCGGTGGCGGTGGACTCCAGGGAGCAGCCGGGGTAGTAGGCGATGACGTTCCCCCTCGCCTCCACCCGTTTCACCCTCTTCGGCGGACGGGAAAACTCGGGCAGCAGGCGGATTTTCTGCTTGAGGATCATCGGCACGCCCAGGTCCATGTCCTTGAGGGGCCGACCGGTCAGGACGTTCATCATCCCCATCAGGCCGGCCTCGTAGAGCCGCCCCGCCACGCCGATGGTCTTCAGGAAGACCTGGGTGAAGAGTTCCACCTCGCGCACCGGCGGCTTGATCCCCCGCTTCCGGGCCTCTATCCGCAGGACGTCCATCACCCCGGCGACGTCTATCCCCTGGGGGCAGCGGGTGGAGCAGGTGACGCAGGCCGCGCAGATCCAGGGGGTCTTCGCCTCCAGCACCCGCTCGTCGTTGAACTGAATGGCCCGCATCACCTGGTTGGGCAGAAGGTCCATATGCTCCGCCACCGGACACCCGCTGGAGCAGCGGACACACTGATAGCAGAGGTACGGGTTGGAGCCGGTGTGCTCTTCCACAATCTCCGCCAGCGTCTGCGTTCGGACTCGTGCTCTGGCCGCCATATGCGCTCCTTTTTAAGCCACGAATTTCACGAATTACACTAATTTCTTTCATTCGTGAAATTCGTGCAATTCGTGGCTACTTTGTGGCTACTTCGTGCAATTCGTGGCTACTCCACCACCGGGCGGGGGAGGAGGCCGGCGCCCTCCACGATGGGCCGCACCGCCTCTTCCCACTCAATCGCCATGATATGGACGCCCGCCACGCCGGGGCTCTCGCGGAGCTCCTGAATCTGCTCTATAGCGATGCGGATGCCCTCCCGCTCCCAGGCCTCCTTGCGGGCCTTCCTGTCCTCTTTGGGGATTCCCGCGACCGCCGCCTCCATCCGCTCCACGTACTCGTCCCGCACGCGCATCCCCGGCACCTTATCCCGCATATACCGGGCCGCCCCGGCGGACTTCAGGGGGCCGATGCCCGCCAGGATGTAGACCTTCTCGTGCAGCCCCATATCCACCACCCGCTTCATGAACTCCCGGAAACGGGGGATGTCCAGGATGATCTGGGTCTGGATGAAGTCCACTCCAGCGGCGATCTTCTTTGCCAGGCGGTACGGACGGAAGTCCAGGGGGTCAGCGAAGGGGTTCTCCGCCGCGCCGATGAAGAAGGCGGGGCGCACTCCCTTGATTTCGTCCCCACACTGGAAGCGGCCCTCGTCCCGCATGTCCCTGACCATCCGGATGAACTGGACCGAGTCCAGGTCGTGGACGTTCTTGGCGGTGGGGTGGTTGCCGAAACTCTGATGGTCGCCGGTCAGGCAGAGCAGGTTGCGTACGCCCAGCGCGTGGGCGCCCAGCAGGTCTGATTGCATCGCCAGCCGGTTGCGGTCTCGGCAGGTCATCTGAATGATGGGCTCCCCCCCCTCCTGCATCGCCAGGACCGCCGAGGCGATGCTGGACATGCGGACAATGGCGGTCTGGTTGTCGGTGATGTTGGCAGCGTCCACGACACCCTTGAGCAGCCGGGCCTTGCGCCGGATAACCTCCGGGTCGGCGCTCTGGGGCGGGCCGATCTCGGCGGTCACCACGAAGTGGCCCGCGCGCAGGAGTTTCTCCAGGTTGCTGCCGGATTTGTAGCCGTTGGTCTGCTCGCTCATTGGTTCACCTCACTTTCGCCCTCGGCAGGGCCGAATTCTTCTTGCATCCACTTCAGGATATACGCTGCAAAGCGGTCAAAGTCAGCCCGATGGGTATGAAGCAGGGAACAAACTGCCTCATCGCTAACCTCCCAGTAGAGATGCACCAGACGGTTGCGGAACTGAGCCATCTGTCGGGCCGTGGGGACAAAGTCCGGCGGCAGAATGCTTTTCTCGCCCAGAACAGCGAAACAATCCGCATAACTCTGGGGCGCCCGCCAGCCTTTGGCCGCCACGATGTAGTTACAGATGTCAATGCAGCACTCCACCGCCACCTGGAGATAGTACTTGACTCCA
The DNA here is from genome assembly GCA_034432695.1 of Anaerolineae bacterium. GTDB lineage: Bacteria > Chloroflexota > Anaerolineae > B4-G1 > DUEL01 > SpSt-77. The sequence goes on from DAOUBO010000094.1 coordinate 4,573, forward strand.
CCCAGCCGGCCCGCATCTGCCAGCAGTTCCTCGCGCGGGATGGCAGCCAACTCCTCCAGGTAGGCCCGATACCGTTTCAGCCTGGAGAGCAAAGTTTCTAATCTATTCCGATCCAGCATACACGCTCAACTCCTCTCTCAGCCGCGCCATGGCCGCCCGGTGCATCATCTCCAGAACGGGCCGGAAATCAAAATATTCCTTCCGGCTGCGGGTCTCAAACTCAATCCGGTGCTCCTCGTTTCGGCTATAGATACAGATTCCCTCCGAGGCCACCACTCCTCTCCAGGCAATGGGGGCATCGTTGATGACCCGCACATCGGCATAATCTATGCCGGCCAGATCAGCGATGCGGAGTTCTATATCGGCCTCCAGCCGAAGCCGCTCATAAGCGGAAAGCCGGCCCACCGCTTCCTCGTCCATTAGCAACGCGATGTCCACGTCCGAGAAAGGATGCACCGGCCCCTTTGCCACCGAGCCGTAGACGTAAGCGGCGTCCACCGGAAAAGAGCCGAAGATAACCTCTGCCTTCTCCCGGAGCGTCTGAAGTACGCTTCTGGGGTCAATTTGCCGGGGGACGTCCCGCACGATTTATTCCTCCTGCGGTAACCTCAGGTCCTCCCGCACGATCTTACGGGGGCCGCCGTCCCGACTGCGGGACCAGTTCTTGGGCGGCTGGACCTCCAGCAAGCGCTCCACCTGCCCGAACCTGATCGCCCGCTCCCAGATGAGTTGCCAGGCGCAGGGGATATCGGGGTTGACCTCGCAGACGCCGTTCTGGGAGCCGCCGCAGGGGCCGTTCAGCAGTTGCTTGGAGCAGCGGGCGATGGGGCAGATCCCGAAGGTGACCCCCAGGATGCAGTCGCCGCAGGCCTGGCAGCGCTCCACCCAAACGCCGTGCTCCTCCGGCAACCCCAGGAAGGTCGTATTCAGGCCCGGCAGGGTGACATACTCCGGGAAGCGCTCGTTCATCGCCTGCACCCCGATGCCGCAGGCCAGGCTGAGGACGGCATCGTAGTCCTTCAGCCGGTCCGCCAGTGGGTCTATGTACTCCCACTCGCACTGCCGCTGGACGGTGACCTCGTCCACCTCCATCGGGTGGCCCTCCAGTTTGCTCTTCATCCGGAGAGCGGAGGCCAAAATCGCCGCCTCCTTCTCGCCCCCGGCAAAGCAGACGGTCACACACGTCCCGCACCCGACCACCAGCACCCGGCGGGCGTCTCCCAGCAGGCTCATAATTTCTTCCAGTGGTTTCTGTTCGCCGACAATCATGGATGCCTCCGTTCACGTTTCACGTTTCACGTTTCACGTTTCACGTTTTCACGTTTCGCGTTTTCACGTTTCACTTTTCACGACTCCCGCCTCAGCGGATTCGGCCCCAGTTCCCGGATTTTCTCCGTCATCTCCCGGACGTACTCCGCGAACTGGACGGCCATGGCCGAAGAGAGATTGACCATCCGCACCCGCTCGCCGCCCAGGCCGATTTTGTCCAGCCATTCGGCGGCGTATTTCACCCTTCGCTTGGCGTTGACATTACCTTCCAGGTAATGACACTCGCCTTCCAGTCAACCCGCCACCATCACGCCGTCGGCGCCGTGCTCAAAGGCGCGGAGGATCTCCGAGACCTCCACCCGCCCGGAGCAGGGCACCTCCACGATGCGGACGCCGGTGGGGTAGTTCAGGCGCATCCCCCCTGCCAGGTCCGCCGCCGCATAGGCGCAGTAGTGGCAGCAGAAGGCCAGGATTCTGGGTTCAAAGGTCTCCACCATAGCACCCTCCCTCTACTGGCCCAGTGTCCATTGGTGGACTTCATAGATGTCCCTCCCATCCTTCATGGTTACCCGTTGCAGGTCAGGCCACCGATAGACCCCCATCAGCAGGCGGTAGGTTCCGGGCTCCACCGAGGCGGGAAGCCTCAACTCAAAACGAGTGATCAGCACATCGTCATCCCTCCAGTACTGAGAGGGCACCCCGGGACCATCCATCTGCGCGACCAGTGTCGTCTCCCCTTGGAACAGGTGGTTGAAGAAATGATAGGAGTCGGAAGTCACCGCCCGATAATGCCAGGTGTATGCCACCCGGACCTGCCCGTTGGGCTGGGGTGCTCCATCAATGTGAACCCCCAACAGGCGCAATCCGTTCTCCCATTCGGCCAGCGGCGGCGGGAGATCCCCCCGCTCCGCCAGGCAGTAGAACCGCCAGGGGGGCGTCGCCGGAATGCTCATCCGGGGTTCCTCCACCAGACGTTCCTGAATGGGCGAGAGATCGGCCTCCGTGGAGCCCGGCGCCATGAGATAGCAGGTACACCGGGGAGCGATGATCAGTCCGGAGCCCGTCGGGACCACCCGTACCTGGTCGGTCTGCAACGCCGCGCGGATCCAGTCAAACGCGGAGCCGTCTCCCACAAATGAAGAGAGAACCACCACCGTGCAATCCGGATGTTGTTCCAGGAACCCGCCGATTTTCTCCGCGGTCTGGTCCAGCAGCCAGGCACGGGTAGGGGCCCCCATCCGTCCTTCCTGCTCCAGCCGAATGCGCACCCCCCAGGCCTGGGCCCACACAAGGGAAATCAGCAGCAGGACCCCGGTCAGAAGCAGGCCAAGAATCTTTCCGGCCACCCGAAGCGCCCGCTGCGGGAAGCGCTCCGCTCCGCCGGCCGCAAGACCCATCAGGACGAACGGGGCCGGCAGGACATAGAGCAAATAGAAGCCGACCAGGTACACGCTGGAGCGCAGGTACATGAGGGGAGCGCCTACAGTCCACCCCAGCACCCACAGCAGCGCAGGCCGCCGCTCCTTCCACGCGATCAGGCCCAGCAAACCGACCACCAGGGCGACGCCCAGCAGGTAATCGGGCCACTCTATGGCCTGGGGGATGTGCACCAGCGCCTGAGTCCAGACGGGGCTCCCGGGCACAGAATGGAACCCACGACCGCTGATCAGTTCCAGCGTCAGCGGGAAGACCGCCAGATTCCAGCCGGAGCCCTGGGTCCCTACTCTCAGCGCCTGGAACACATCGCCGGGCACCTCCCGCAGCGTGAACAGCAGGTAGGGCAGCAGGATCAGACCCCCTCCGGCCACCCCGATGCCCAGGCCGGCCCAGGAGCGGGTCCGCCAGGCCAGCAGGAACCCTGCCGCATAGAGGACCACCGCCCACGGCAACCCGGCGATGTGGACGGTGCCCATCAGCATCGCGCTGATCAGCCCCAGCGCCAGATAGAGCCCCCGATGCGGCCTGCGGGCAACCGCCAGCAGCAGGAAGGAGAACGCCAGCGCCGCCCAGGTGGTGGTCAGCGCCTGGTACCAGATCCAGCGGACAAACTCCACCACCCAGGGATTGGTCACATAGAGAAGCGCCGAAAGCACTCCCGTCCGGTAACCGAAGACCATTCTCACCGCCCGGTATAAGACCGCGACCGCGATCAAATCCAGAACCGAGAAGAACCACTTGATGGCAATCACCCGGGGCACCAGCAGCCACGGAATGGCTGCCAGGTAGGAGATGACTGCCGTCTGATAGACCCCGACGGAGGATTTGATGCCCGCCAGCGGCGGGTGAAGCCGGGCTGTTTCTATCGCGTTGCTGATCAGGTAGGATTGATCCCAGGCCAGGAGCGTCTCCTCAAACCCATATATTCGGAGCAGGGAGGCCAGAAGCAACAGGAGCACTCCGGCCACCAGGGCCATCCCCTTCCTCTTTCGGCTGATGAGACCTGCGGGTCTCTGCGCACCGACCACAGGAAACCCTCCGCAATTCCGGATGTCGTTTTGGACGCGGATTCACGCCGATTTTCGCGGATAAATATGGTATTTAAAAATCCGCGTCCATCCGCGTTCATCCGCGTCCGA
>DAOUBO010000095.1:0-1949 GCA_034432695.1 Anaerolineae bacterium
GCCGTCCCCCCCGCCGTTGGACTCCCGGGGGTTGGAATGGGTCCTGGTGATCACTTCGTTCCAGCCGCTGGTCCAGGAAGAGCCGGCGGAATAGGGGGAGCCATGCCTGCGTTGCGGGACATTGCCCTGATCGTTCTGGCCCTTCAGGGGGCGCTCTGCGCGCTGCTCCCGGCGGCGGTTCTGACCGCGATCCACTACGGCCTGTATCGCTCCCGATGGTGGCAGGCCGTGCCCCGTTTCCTTACCCGCGCCTGCGTCTTTCTGGCCCTGTTTCGGGAACGCGTGGAGGCCGCGGCCCGTGTTGTTTCGGCCCCCGTCTTTCGCATCTCCGAAACCGCCGCCGCCGTGCGCGGCGTGCTGTCCTTTCGGCAGAGCGGAACGTCTGACCAATCCAGGGGAGGTGGGCGATGAACCTGCGCACCCGGGTCATGCTCTTCGGTGGCATCCTCGGCGCGCTCATCGGCGTGATGGCCGCGTATCTCTACCTCCGTTCGGCCCCTATCCAGGTGGACGAGTCGGGGCGGGAGCACCTGCCTGCCGTCTCTCCGGGCGAGGCTCTCAGGGTCGGCCTCGGCATTCTGACGGCCATCCGGCAGATCGTCGGACTGGGACGACCGGGTGTGGCGTAGAGACAGCCTGCCGGGGGTTGCCCGCCAGAAACACGAATGTCCCCGCGACGACTCTGGGCCGTCCTGAAAAAAGAGTTCCGCCACATCTTTCGGGACCTGCGTCTCCTCTTCCTGGTTACGGTCGCCCCGGCTTTTCTGCTCCTCTTGCTGGCCCACGTCTTCGTCCTGGATGTCCGGGAGGTGGAGATCGCGGTCTGGGACCAGGACAACAGCGCGCTTTCCCGCCGGTTCCTGGCCGCGTTGACGGCCGACGGGGAGTTCCGGGCCCTCTATCGGGTGGACGGATACGCCGACCTGGAACAACTGCTCCGGTCGGGGCGGGCCGACGGGGGGCTGGTGATCCCCCCCGGTCTGGAGCGGAACGCCGGGGCCGGTCGCCCCGTCCCGGTCCAGGCCGTCCTGGACGGCGCGGACCCCGTCGCCGCGCTGCAGATGCTTGCTTCCCTCTCGCTCCGCGTGGCCACCTTCTCCGCCCAACTGGTCGGGCAGGAAGAGGCGGCTGGCCCCATAGACGTGCGGTCGGAGGTCTGGTACAATCCCGCGCTGGACTCCCTGGTCAGCATGGTGCCCGGGCTGATCCCCATTGTCCTCTGCATGCCAGGGCTGGCCCTTGCCCTGGCCCTGGCGCGGGAGAAGGAAGTGGGCTCTTTTGAGAGCCTGGCCGTAACGCCCATCCGGGGGATTGAGTACCTGGTGGGGAAAGTGGGGGCCTATTTGATCTGCGGCCTGCTGGGCCTTCTGCCCGCCTGGCTGGTCGCGACGCTCTATTTCCGCGTCCCCTTCCGCGGCGGTCTGCTCCTCTATCTGCTCCTCGCGGCGGTCTACTTCCTGGCCGAGATGGGCTTCAGCGCCCTCCTCGCCAACTTTGCTCGCAATCAGCAGATGGCGATGCTCCTGGTACTGACCCTCTTCTTCGTCCCCAGTTTCTTCGTCGCCGGGCTCATTTTGCCCGTGGACACGCGCAACCCCTTCTCCCGTCTGGTCGCCTACAGCCTGCCGACAACGCACTTCATCGCCATCAGTCGGGGCGTCTTTCTGAAGGGGCTGGGGGTGAGCGCACTGGAGTTCTACGTCCTCTCCCTTCTGGCTATGGGGGTGGGCGGCCTTGCTCTGAGTCTGCTGATGTTCCGCAAGCGGCTGGGATAACCGGGAGGGGTCCATGAGCCAGCGATTTCACGGACAGGTCGCCGTCGTGACCGGCGCGGCCAGCGGCATCGGGCGAGCCACCGCCCTCGCACTGGCCCGGGAGGGCGCGCGGGTCGCGCTGATCGCCCGTCGGGAGGGGCCGCTGCGGGCCGTCGCCGCGGAGGTGGAGGCCCT
>DAOUBO010000096.1:0-2713 GCA_034432695.1 Anaerolineae bacterium
ATCCCTGAGCCCGAACGACCCGTCCCTGGTGGCGGAACTCCTGTTCCTCATCGGGAGGGGTGGCCGGGATAGTCCGTCCCCGGTAGCGGCGGGGCAGAGGTCGGACAATGGAGCCGTATTCGGGTGGACGGCCTCGCGGCGGGCAAGGGGGGCATTCCGTCGGGCCGTACAGTTCTCCCGTCCGCGCAGAACATAGCGGGGGATACCGGCCTCCTGAACCTCGGCGATGGAGACGCCTGCGTCGTGAACAAATTCGTCGGGTTGCAATTCCCTGGCCGTGGCGCGCAGGAGCCGCCGGGTGAGGGTCTTTGCATTGTCCTTCTCTTCAGCGCGCAGAACCTGGCGGAGGAGAGGAATGCGCCGACCTCTGACCTCTCCCACCGCCACCAGGAGGCCGAAGCCGACTCCTTTCCGGGCTTTCCCGGCCAGGGAGTGGAAGAACTTCCCAACCCGGTGCTTCAACCGGGGTCGCCAGAAGGCGGTCCCATCGCCAGCCAGGGGGCGGAATCCCTCATATCGGTTGGGTTGCCACTGGCCCTGGGCCTGGACAACGGCCTGGAAAGAGGCCAGGAGGTCGCCGATGGACCAGACCCCTTTTCGGAGCGCCTGACCGCAGCGGCGGATTTGGGCTGTCGTCAGGCCCAGGGTCTGGAGGGCAGGGAAGAGGGCGCCCCGGCTTTGAAGAAACGCGCCGCTCAGGAGCGCCCAGAACAGATACAGCAGGGCCAGGTTGGTGCCCACGGGCAGGCTCTGGACCATTTGTTCCAAAAGACGAAGGGTCTGTTCTGCTGCACTTTCCATTCTCCTCCTCCTGGCTTCTCCGTGTCGCTTCCTTTTTGCCAGGAGGTTACCCTAATCCCCGCATTTTGGCAAGTTAGCGGAAAGTAGAGATTTCGATTGTCAAAGTGCAGAGGCACAGCTTTGTCGTTTGTTACCAGGACGTATCCGCGTCCACAGCAGGATTCGCCAGAGGCTGGTTCAGTCTCCCAACATCAGGAGAAGAGGAATGGGCCGTTTTCTCCGACGTTTGATACCGGTTCTGGTCCTTCTGGCTCTGTGGTGGGTTCCGGCTCGGGCGGCCATTGGGCCGACGATGGTCTGCGGCGACGACATGCTGCTCCACCTGCTGCGGGTGGTCCAGATAGACCACCTCTGGTCCCAGGGGGTTCTTTATGCCCGCCTGGCGCCCGATATGGGGTGGGGGTTCGGGTATCCCGTCTTCAACTTCTACCCGCCCCTTTCCTACTACGTGGCCCTGGCGGTCGCCCGACTGGGCTTCGGCATCACGCCGGGGGTTCGCATCGCCGAGGCGCTGACCTTCCTGCTGGTAGGGCTGGGGGTCTATTTTCTGGCCCGGGATTTTCTCCGGGAGGAGGCGGCGGTCGTCGCCGGGGCGACGGCGATGTATGCCCCGTACATCGCCTGTAATCCCCTCTACCGGGGGGCGCTGCCGGAGGCGATGGGATGGGCACTGCTTCCCTGGGCCTGGTGGGCGGTGGGACGGGCCGTCCGGACGGGCCGGCGCGGCTGGCTGGCGGCGGGTTCGCTGCTCTACGGCGCGCTGCTCATCACCCACAGCGTCGCGGCGGTGGTGGGAACTCCGCTGGTCGCCCTCTACGCGCTGATGGAGGCACTCGCCGGACCGGGGGATGGGCTCCGCCGGAGGCTCCTGACGGCAGCCCTCGCTGTCGGCCTGGGGCTGGGGCTTTCCCTTTTCTTCTGGATCCCCGCCTGGGCGGAGCGCCCTCTGGTCCAACTGGAGCGGGTGCCCTACGGCTTCCCCGGCGGCTACAGATCCCACTTTTTCTCCCTCGCCTACACGGTCTTCGCCTGGGAGCCCGTCCGACCCGACCTGGTCAACCCCTATCCGCCCCGTTCCCTGGGCCTGGTGCCAGTGCTTCTGGGGCTCCCCGGCCTGCTGGGGCTGTTGCGGTTCCCGGACGCCCGCCGACGACAGGTCGCTTTCTTCGGGGCGACTTTCCTGATCACGACCCTGATGGCCCTTCCCATCTCTGATCCGGTCTGGAGGGCCTTTCCTTTTCTCCATAACTTCCAGTTCCCCTGGCGTTTTTTGGGGCCGGCGGCCCTCGCTCTGGCCTTCCTGACCGGGGCGACGGCCGAACTGCTGGCCCGCTTCCGCTGGCAGGCCCTCGCGGCCGCGCTGATGATCCTGGGCCTGGTTCTGGCCGACCTGGGCTGGCTTCAGAACGCCCGCTATTGCCCCGGCTGGGATCAGGTCTCCATTGGCAGCCTGCACACCTATGAACATGTGGGCGGCGGCGTCGGGACCTCGGGCGGGGAGTTTCTCCCACGCTGGGTACAGGGGCGGCCGCCCGATTCGGCAGGGAACGTCTTTGAGCCGACGTCGCTCCCGGAGGGCGCCGCGCTGGAGATGGGAAAGACGGGGCCCTTCTCCGCCGAGGCGTGGGTGGAGAGCCCCCGGCCGTTTGAGGTCGTTGTCAACCGTTTCTACTATCCTGGCTGGCGGGCCTGGGTGGACGGCCGGGAGGGGGGGGTGAGGCGGGAGGCGGAGTGGGGGCGGTTCACCTTCCCGGTGCCGGCGGGCCGCCACCGGATCGCCGTTCGCTTTGGGGAGACGCCGCTGCGGCGGGCGGCGGACGTCCTTTCCGGGCTCTCGCTGCTGGCGCTGGCGGGGATTGTCCTTCTCCCCGTGCTCCTTCGGCGGCGGAGCAGGGCCGCAGGAGTTCGGTCT
>DAOUBO010000097.1:0-6690 GCA_034432695.1 Anaerolineae bacterium
CATCGCCACTCTGGCCGTTCTGAAGCGGGAGGGCACATTGAATCTCCTGCTTCAAGCCCTGGATGCCCTCTGAGATGTGGGTAAAGTCAAGTTGCTCCCCGAAGTGCGGACTTGAGTTGAGACAATCCCTTCTGCCGACCTGGATGGCCATCATGAAAGAGACCGGACGTGCCAGGCACTTTCAAAAGTGCCTGGCACGTTTCTGCTACCCCTCGTGCCTCTCGTGAATTTCCAATTGACGAAAGTGATGTATAATTCTGGCAAGCAACCGTTTGTTTCCGGAGGGTCCCGATTATGAGCCAATCCCCGTTGCCCGACCGGCCCAGGTATCCCCTGGCATCTCCGGAGGAGCCCAACATGTTCATCTCCTGGGTGAAGGAACTGGTCCGTCAACTCCGCCTGGCCTGGCGGCTCTTCAAGGACCGCCGGGTGCCCTGGGCGCTGAAACTGATCCCCCCGGCCGCGCTGGTCTACGTCCTCTCCCCCGTAGACATCCTGCCCGACCTGGGCCTGGGCCTGGGGCAACTGGACGACATCGCCATCCTCCTGCTGTCCCTGAAACTCTTCATTGAACTGGCCCCGGCGGAGGTGGTGCGGGAGCACCTGCAAGCCCTGGGGGCCCGAATTCAGGAGTGGGCGGCGGGGGAGCAGGAGCCCGAAGTGATAGAAGGCGAGTTTCGGTCGGAGTAGTCAGATGGAGGTGGAACTGATCGCCATCACCCGCTATCTCAGGGGCGATGGGAGCCCGGAGGCACTTCTGGAACACGCTGGGCGGGTCTGCTACCGGAGCGAGAGCCGGGGGGATCCGGCCTCCTTTCTGCGGGCCCGGATTCGGGAAGGCCATGAGAGCCTGATAGAACACGCGTCGGCGACCTTTGAGATTCGGGGGATCTCCCGGGCCTGCAGCCATCAACTGGTGCGTCACCGGATCGCTTCCTTTTCGCAGGAGAGCCAGCGATACGTCTCTATGGACGACCCGGAGTGGGTTCTGCCCCCCTCCGTCCTCGCCGACGAGGAGGCCCGGGCGATCTGGGACCGGTTCGCGGCGACGGTTCAGGAGACGTACCGGGCCCTGCGGGCACGGGGCATCAAAAAAGAGGATGCCCGCTTTGTCCTGCCCAACGCGACCGCGACCCGCCTTGTCGTCACGATGAACTTCCGGGAACTCCGCCACGTTTTTCGTCTCCGCATCTCGCCGGAGGCCCAGTGGGAGATCCGGGAGGTCGCGGTGCGGATGCTGGAGGCCGTTTATCCCTATGCGCCGGCCGTCTTCGGCGACCTGCGGGAGGATCTGCGACGGAAGTACCCGGAGTTCTTCAACCATCTCTCCTCGGAGGCATCCTGAATGGCCCAGATCTTTGTCTCGGCACACCCTCTCGTGCAGCATAAACTGGCGCTTCTGCGGGACGAGCGGACCGATCCCAAGAAATTCCGCGAACTGGTGCGGGAGATTTCCATCCTGCTCATCTACGAGGCAACAGCCGACCTGAGGACGGAATCTGTGCTGATCCAGACGCCTCTTGGGCGGGCGGAGGGACGACGGCTGACGGAGAAGGTGGGGCTGATCCCCATCCTGCGGGCTGGCCTGGGGATGGTGGAAGGGGCCTGGCAGATGCTCCCCGGCGCGGAGGTCTGGCATATCGGGATCTCCCGCGACGAGCGGACGCTGGAGCCCGTAGAGTACTACTCCCGGCTCCCCGTCAGCCCGACGGTGGACGTTTGCCTGGTTCTGGACCCGATGCTGGCGACGGGGGGGTCTGCCGTCGCAGCGGTGGACATCCTCAAGCGCTGGGGCGCCAGACGCATCAAGTTCGTCGGGATCATCGCGGCCTGGCCGGGCCTGGAGCGCTTTACCCAGGCTCATCCCGACGTGCCTCTCTACCTGGCCGCGGTGGACCAGCAGTTGAACGAGGCAGGCTACATCGTCCCCGGCCTGGGAGACGCCGGGGACCGGATGTTTGGGACCGGATGATGGGCTGGAAACGGGATGGCTCCTGAACTGGCCTACGGGATCGTTTTCCTGACGGCGGCGAGCGCGGCAGCGGCTATGACGCCGCTGGCCGCCTCTCTGGGCCGTCGTCTGGGGATCGTGGACCGGCCCGGCGGGCGCCGGACCCACCAGGGGGAAATCCCCCGTCTGGGGGGGATCGGCCTGTTTGTCCCCTTCCTCCTCGCCGTCGGGGTGGGGCTGGCCCTGGGGGTTCCCACCGCCGACCCGAAGGAGCCGTTGCGGCTGCTGGGGCTGGCTCTGGGGAGCCTCTGGATGTTTCTCGTCGGCCTGGCGGACGACCGCTGGGACCTCGCTCCAGCCCTCCAGCTGGCCGCGCAGGGGATCGCAGGCGGCATCGCCATCGCAACCGTCATCTTCATTGAACGGGTCAACAACCCCCTGACCAACCGGGTGATCGTCTTCCCGATGCCCCTGGTGGTTCTGCTGACGCTCTTCTGGATTATGGGGATGATCAATACAGTCAACTGGCTGGACGGGTTGGACGGGCTGGCGGCGGGTGTGGGGGCCATCCTCTGCCTGGTCCTGGCCGTCCATATGCACCGGGTGGGGCAGCCGAGCGTGGCGCTCCTACCGATGGCCCTGCTGGGAGCGACGGTCGGGTTTCTTCCCTACAACTTCCACCCCGCGCGCGTCTTTATGGGGAGCAACGGAGCCTTTTTCCTGGGCTACGCGCTGGGTTGTCTGGGGATTATGGCTGGCGCGCGCGTCGCGACGGTCCTTCTGGTGATGGGGATCCCCATCGTGGACGTGGCATGGCAGATCGTGGACCGGCTTCGCCGTCGCCAGCCGCCCGGCCGGGGAGACCGGGGGCACCTCCATTTTCGCCTGCTGGACTGGGGGATTCCCCAGCGGACCATCGTTCTGGCCTACTGGGCTTTCTGCGGGTTCTTCGGCCTGCTGGCACTGACCCTCTCCTCACGGCTATACAAACTGGTTGCCCTGGTGGTTCTGAGCGCGCTGGTTGTGCTGGCGCTCTCGTTGCTTTCCCGCGGGAAGGGGGATGGGAGCGTAGCGCCCGATTGATCCTGTGGGTTCTCCGGGAATTCGCTCTGTTGGGGAGCGTTGGGGCCAGCGTGTGCGAGATGAATCTTGCGCTACCTGATTGCAAACCCGGAAAAGCGTGGTAAAATCCGGGGGAAATACCCATCAGGAGGTGCGTTGTGTTGAATGTGCGAGGATGGGAGTGGATCATCATTCTGGTCATCGTCATCCTGCTCTTCGGCGTCGGGCGGCTGGGAAAACTCGGCGCGGAGTTGGGCAAGGGGATCCGGAATTTCCGTGAGGCCCTCTCCGGCAGGGACGCAGAGAGCGCCGGTCAGCGCGAGGAGAAGCCGGAGGAGTAACCTCTGCCCATCAAGGGCCGGGTGATGGATTTTCTGAACATCGGTTCTGGGGAGTTCCTGTTCCTCATCCTGCTGGCGATCCTTCTGGTCGGCCCCAGGCGGGCGGCGGAGTGGGTCCAGCAGGCAACTCGTTTCGCGGCCCGCCTTCAACAGGAGTGGCGCGCCGTCCAGCGGGACGTCCTTCAGGAACTGCGAACGCTCCAGCAGGAGACGACGCAGGCCGTCCAGCCGGCTCTCCGGGAAGCCCGGGAGGCGGGTGCCCGGGTTCGTCAGGAAACTCAGGGTGCCCTGGAGGAGGTAACCGTGGAAGCGCAGGAAGCACGGGAGCGGCTGAGGGCCGTTCTTCCCCCTGTTTCCCCCGAGATACCCCCGCCATCCGAAACCCTGGGTGGCACAGATGACCTCGCCGGATGAAACGGGGGACAGAGACCCAATCGGTTCTGGAACATATTGAGGAACTCCGTCGCAGGCTCCTGCGCGCGCTCCTGGCGCTGGCCGTGGCGACGGTGGCCAGTTTCTTCCTGACCCCGACCATTCTGGCCTGGCTGGCCCGTCCGATCGGCGGGCTGGAGAACCTGGAGGCCATTGAGGTCACGGAAAACCTGGGGGTCTTCATGCAGGCCTCCCTGCTTAGCGGGGTGGCGATCGCGATGCCGGTCATCGTCTACCAGATCTGGCGGTTCGTCGCCCCCGGCCTGCTTCCCCACGAGAAGCGGTACGTCTACTGGCTGGCCCCCTTCGCCACGCTGCTCTTTCTCGCTGGAGCCGCGTTTGCCTATTACGTGATGCTTCCGGCGGCGATCCCGGCGCTGTTGGGGTTTGCGCCGATCCCCACGCGCCCCCGGCCAGCCAACTACATCTCCTTTGTGACCAGCCTGATGTTCTGGGTGGGGGTCAGTTTTGAGATGCCCCTCCTGATCTTCTTTCTGGCCAGGATCCGGCTGGTGACGCCCCGGATGCTGCTGCGACACTGGCGGCTGGCCGTCTTCCTGATCGCGGCGCTGGCCGCTGTGGTGACGCCGACGGGAGACCCGGTCAACATGGCCCTGGTGATGGCCCCGCTGACGGTTTTGTATCTGCTGAGCATCCTCCTGGCCCGGATCGCCTATCGGAAATCGGAGTGACGTCTCCTCACGCTTTGGGAGGTCTTCCATGCCCGCTATAGAAATCCGCCCCGGCATCTACTGGATCGGCGTCAACGACCGAACGACCGACCTCTTTGAGGGGTACTGGCCCATCATCCCTGAGGGGGTCTCCTATAACGCCTACATCGTCCGCGGGGAGAGGACGGCCCTGATAGATATGGCGAAGGGCTTCAAGACGGACGAGTTTCTGGCCCAGATCGCCGATGTAACGGACCTCAGGGAACTGGACTACATCGTCATCAATCACATGGAGCCGGACCATACTGGCATCCTCAGTGTCCTGCGGCAACTGGCCCCCCGGGCCGTCATTCTGGGGACGGCCAAAACGGTGGAGATGGTGGCGGCCTTTTACCATATCACGGACAACGTGCGCGCTGTCGCCGACGGGGAGACACTTCCCCTGGGCCCCCATACGCTTCAGTTCATCCACACCCCCTTTGTCCACTGGCCCGAGACGATGATGACCTACGAGGTGACTCAGCGGGTCCTGTTTTCCTGCGACGGTTTTGGGGGATACGGCGCGCTGCAGGGGGGGATCTTTGACGACCAGTATGCCGACCTTTCCTTCTACGAGCGGGAGGCACTGCGGTACTATGTCAACATCATCGCGGTCTTCAGCCGACCCGTTCTGCGCGCGCTGGAGAAACTGGACAGGGTGCCCGTGGACGTGGTGGCTCCTTCCCACGGTCTGATCTGGCGGAAGCGGCCGGAGCGCATCGTGGAACTCTATCGCCGATGGGCCGGGTACGCAACGGGCGCAGGAGAGCCGGGGATCGTCCTTCTGTACGGCTCCATGTATGGCAACACCGAGAAGATGATGAACGCCGTGGCGCAGGGGGCCTCAAGGGCAGGTATCCCGGTGGAGGTCTACGACGTCGCCCGGACCCACGTCAGTTATATTCTGCCTGCGCTCTGGATCTACCGGGGGATCATCGTCGGCGCGCCGACCTACGAAGGAGGGCTTTTCCCGCCCATGGCTCATACGCTGGACGTGGCGGCCCGCAAGAAGGTTCAGAACCGCAGGGCTGCCTATTTCGGGAGTTACGGGTGGGGCGGTGGCGGGGAGCAGGAATTCCGCCGCCTGGCGGAGGCGATGAAGTGGGAAATCCTGGAGACCTTCGCCTTCCGGGGCGGGCCGACGGTGGAGGACCTGCGGAAGGGCGAGGCGCTCGGGGAGCGGTTCGCCCGCGCGGTTGCGGGGGAGAACCCGCCCCCGGCGTAGTTGGGTCGGGCAAGGTGCGGCGCACTTTGAACGTGCGCCGCACCTTTTTGTTTTTATCGCACCGAATACTGATACGACGCCACCTCCGTCGTCACCGGCGCGTGGGCGGAGACGACCACCACCGCCCGTTCCACTCCCCCGCCCAGCGGAATCTCCCACTCGCCCGTCTGGTCCTCGTTCAGCGTCAGCCGCTGGACGGTGGTCTGGGGGCCGAAGAGGACCAGTTGGACCAGCCAGCGCTGGGGGAGGACGTTGGCATGGCGGACGAAGCCCGCGGGCTCCCCCCCCCCCCCGGGACTCTTCAAGTCCTCGTAGTTAGCCGATCTCGGGGATCGCCACGTCGTCCAGGGCGAAGCCCGGACGGTTGACCGCGTCGTCGGTGATGTACTCAAAGCGGACCCGCACCTTCTGCCCGGCGTAGGGCGTCAGGTCCACCTTCTCCTGAATCCACTGGGCTTTGCTCCCCCCGCCGCTGCGGCCCGTGTAGCCCCAGCCGAAGGAGTTGCCGTTGGGGTTCTCCGGCGTCCCGGAGGGGGTGGTCAGAATCTCCCACGTCTTCCCGCCGTCCGTTGAGACCTCCACGTAGGCGTAGTCCCAGTCCTCCTCTATGTCGTACCAGCACCAGTACTCCAGCGTGGCCTCCGTCACGCCGGTCAGGTCAAACTCGCGCGTGAGGGTCATATCGGAGTCGTCGCCCCGGTTGGACCACCAGAGGTACTGGCCGCTGTGGGCACGGGTGTCCATCAGCCCGACCTGGGTGGAGCCGGTGAAGGAGAAGCGCACGGGCCGGTCTCCCCGCAGTTCTATGTAGTCGGCGGCGTACTGGTGGACGGTGGCCTGGCGGGTCGTCGGGTAGTCGGAGGGGGAGAGGCGGGTCTCTATCTTGAAGGGCGGCGGGTCTATCTCCCGGTAGCCGTACCGGCCGTCGGGCACAGGCGGGGCGGCCAGCAGGGTTTCGGCAAACCAAGC
>DAOUBO010000098.1:0-1912 GCA_034432695.1 Anaerolineae bacterium
GCTGGAAGCGCCGCCTGCAGTGTGCCGGGCACTTCCGGAAGTGCCCGGTACAGCGACGACGGGGAGTTCCACAAAGACCTCGTCGCCGGGAGCCAGCCGATAGGCCGGACGTGCCGGCGCGTCGTTGACCAGAACGGCGCCGGAGCGGATCAGCCGCTGGACCTGCGCCCGGCTCAGGTCTGAAAGCCGGCCGGCCAGGAAACGGTCCAGCCGCTCCCCAGCCTCTTCCAGCCCGCAGATAAAGGTCGCGGTCTCCATCCCTCTCGCCCTTCCCGAAAGCGCGGTGTCCGCGCCCGCGGCGTTCATCGCGCGGCCCCTCTCTGCCATTCCCGGCCCATCATCAGAAAGACGAGCCCGACGCCAACGACGATGCTGGTATCCGCGAGGTTAAAAATGGGCCACCGGTGCAGGGGCCAGAAGTTGAGGTCTATAAAATCCACCACGGCCCCGCGAAGAAGGCGGTCCGTCAGATTCCCCAGCGCGCCGCCCAGTTGCAGCCCCATCGCGCCGTGGAGGAGCCACTGGTTGGGGGGGAGTTGTCGGGAGAAGATCAGAATGAGGGCAACGGTGATGAGGGCAACGACCATCAGGATGTCGCCCAGGCCCTGGAAAAGCCCGAAGGCGACGCCGGTGTTGGTCACGTAGGTCAGCGAAAAAATCGGGGAGAGCCATTCGGCCAGGTCCCGACTCTGGCCGAGGGTCAGGTTCCGCACGACCCAGGCTTTGGTCGCCTGGTCCACGGCCAGGATCAGGGCGGCGACGGCGGTGAGTAGAAGGCGCTCGCCACGCAGTCGCACCTGCGGCCCCCTACCGACGCTGCTCTATGCGCTTCTGGCATTCCAGGCAGTAGAGAGCGTAGGGAACCGCCTTGAGACGGGCCCTATCTATAGGGGCGCCGCAGGCCTCACAGATCCCGTAGGTGCCCAGTTCAAATTTTTCCAGGGCGTGCTCCACCAGCCGGAGCAACGAGGCCTCTCCCCGTTGCAGAGAGACCTCCCGGGCCTGCTCAAAGGTCTCCGTCGCGTCGTCGGCCATATGGTTCCCGTAACCGGTCACCCGATGCTCGTACTCGCCCAGCCGCGCGACCTGTTCCAGCAGGTAGTCCCGTTCCTGTAGCAGACGTGCCCTCAGTTCCTCGTTGGAAACCGGCATTTTGATTCCTCCATACGACCGCCTTCAAACCGGTGAGATAATATTTTACCACGGTTGCCAGAAACTGCAAAAAGTGGTACACTACGCGCCGATGCATTTGCTCTTCCTGACCTCACAATTTCCCTATCCGCCCCGACAGGGTGGAGCCCTTCGGTCCTGGGGGCTGATCGCCACGCTGGCGCGGCGCCACGATGTGTCGCTCCTCTCCTTCGGCGACCCCTCGGAGGCGATCCCGTCGCCGGTTCGCGAGTCCTTGCGGGTCGTGGAGATCGTTCCAGAGCCACCGCCCCGCCCGTCCTTTCGCCGCCTTCGGGACCTGCTGCGGACCGCGCGGCCGGATATGGCGTTGCGGCTGGAGAGCCCTGCTTTCCGCCAGCGTCTGGGCGACCTGCTGGCCCGTCACCGGTTTGACCTGGTCGTCATAGAAGGCATAGAGATGGCGCCCTTTCTGGACGCGCTGGAACGGGCCAGCCCCCGCCCGCGCGTTCTCTTTGACAACTTCAACTGCGAGTATCTTCTTCAGAAGCGGGCCTTCCTCACCGATGTCCGCTATCCCTGGCGCTGGCACGGCGCGCTCTACTCCCTCGTCCAGTGGCAGCGGCTGCGCTGGTACGAAGCGGAGGTCTGTCGGCGCGCGGACTGCGTCGTCGCCGTCTCGGAGGCCGACGCCGACGCCCTGCGGGCACTGGTCCCTGGCCTCTCTCCGACGGTAGTCCCCAACGGGGGGCCAGCACGCGCCAGTCGTACCGGCTTTCCGCAA
>DAOUBO010000099.1:0-2123 GCA_034432695.1 Anaerolineae bacterium
GCCCGTGGCGGGTCTGCCCCGGGCCCTCTCCGCCATTCCCGGTCAGGTCTTCGTGACCGCCAGCCCGCTCCCGCCCTCCGACCGGTGGAACGAGGCCTTCTTCCTGAACACCGTCGGCGTCCCCATCCCGTTGTGGCGGGCCGTCATGGCCGGCCTGGTGGCACTGTTCACCGCCCGGGCCCTCCGGCTCTTTGAGGAAGAACGGGCGCGGGAGATGGAGGAACTGGCCCGCGCCCGGGTGGAAGCCCAGCAAAGGCTGAACGAAGAGGCGGCCCGTCGGGAAGCCCTGGAGCGGGATCTCGCCCGACGACTGCTCTGGGCTCAGGAGGAGGAACGCCGGTACATTGCCCGCGAACTCCATGATGAGATCGGCCAGGCCTTCACCGCCCTGCGCTGGGAACTGACAGCCCTGGAGCAGGCGCTCCCGGACCGGCCCCCCCACGGGGAAATCCGGGCCCACATCCAGCGCCTCCACGAGGTTACCGACCGGGCGATGGACAACCTGCACCGGATGGTCTACCGCCTCCGTCCGGCCGCGCTGGACCTCGGGCTGATCCCCGCGCTGATCACCTACGCAGATGAATGTTCGGCCCGCTACCCCTTCACCGTGGATGTGGAGATCGTCGGGCCGCGCCGCCGCTTTCCGGAACAGGTGGAGATCGCCCTCTACCGGGTCGCCCAGGAGGCCATCACCAACGTCGCCCGCCACGCCCGGGCGACGCGGGTCCATCTGACCCTGAGGACCGAAGACCACCGGGTTTGCCTGATCATCGCCGACGACGGTGTGGGGATAGACCCGGAGGCCATCCGGACGACCGGCGAGGCCCCGCGCCGGGGCTGTGGACTGGCCGGGATCCGTGAGCGGGCCCACCTGATGGGAGGAACTGTGGAGATCCGGTCCGCGCCCGGCGCGGGCACAGTTTTAACCGTATGTCTTCCGCTGGAGGAGGACGCCCATGGAGCCCATTCGGCTGCTGCTGGTGGATGACCACGAGATTGTGCGCGCCGGGCTGCGGACGCTGCTCCAGCGGCAGCCCGGGATAGAGGTGGTGGGCGAGGCGGCCAGCGGCGCCGAGGCGCTCCAGCAGGTCGCTCAACTCCGGCCCGACGTGGTGCTGCTGGACATCACGATGCCGGACATGGACGGCATAGAGGCCGCGCGGCGCATCCGGGCCGTCGCGCCCGGGGCGCATATCCTGGCCCTCACCATCCACGAAGAGGAAGCCTATTTCTTTGAGATGCTCAACGCGGGCGCGGAGGGGTACATCCCGAAACGGGCGTCTCCGGAAGACCTCCTCCAGGCCATCCGGGTGGTGGCCCGGGGAGAGGTCTACCTGTATCCGACGTTAGCGGGGCTTCTGGTTCGGGGCTATCTGCGCTGTCTCCAGGCGGGTCAGGCGGAGCCGGAGAAGACCCTCACCCCGCGCCAGCAGGAAGTGCTCCGGCTCCTGGCCGAGGGGCTGACCAGTCGGGAGATCGCCGAACGGCTGGGGCTCAGCGTCAAAACGGTGGAGCACCACCGGGAGAACATCATGGAGCGGCTGGGGCTGCGCACCCGCGCCGACCTGATCCGGTACGCCCTGAAGAAGGGGCTGATTTCCTGAATGCAGGTAGGTCGGATTGATAATCCGACAGGTAGGTCGGATTGATAATCTGACAGGTAGGTCGGATTGATAATCCGACAGGTAGGTCAGATTGATAATCTGACAGGTAGGTCGGATTGACAATCCGACCACAGTCGGATTGACAATCCGACCTACCGGGCCGCTTCTGCGACCCCCACCAGGCGATACCGCCGGAGGGTTTCCATCAGGGAGGGGCTGACCTGCCCCATCACCTGCTGGAGCAACTGGCGGGCCAGGGCCTCGCCAAACCGTTCCCGTACCACCTCCTGCTGCGCTTTCAGGAAGCGCCGATACATCTCCGCCAGTTCCTCTGTCCGCAGCGCCGGGTCTGTCCGGTCCTCAATCCGGCTGAGGTTGAACTGGATGGGCAGTTCCGCCGCGCGCCGGTTCACCTCCATCTCGCAGGTGAGATCGTCCGGGGAGGCCCGGTACGGCTTTGTGGCCCGGCAGAGGAGTTCGGCGAAATCCCGAAAAGCCCGCCGCAGGGGGGGGTTTTCC
>DAOUBO010000100.1:0-5457 GCA_034432695.1 Anaerolineae bacterium
TATGGGTGGCCTGTAGGCCGAAATGAATTTCGGCTTACATCCCGGCGGTTTATCCAAAGTCCAGATGCTAACGAGGAGCACGGGAATGGTGTCCCGAACGCTCCTCTGTCTTGCGGCCCGTGATGAGCGCCTGCTTGTGGCCAGGCACAGAACGCATCGGAGTGCCGTCCGTTTGTCGGCGGCACGGATGGAGGTGAGCATGAGAAGAGTGTGGATGTTCGGGCTGGTGATTGTGGGGCTCCTCGGACTGCTGCCAGGGCCCGCCGCGGCCCAGGAGCGGACGGTCTACGTTCTGACCGTGGACGGGGCCATCACCGCGGCCATCGGAGATTACATCGGGCGGGGAATCCGCCTCGCGGAGCGAGACGGCGTGGAGGCCGTCGTGATCCGGCTGAATACCCCCGGAGGCGACCTCCAGTCCACCACCCGCATCATGGAGCGGCTGGAAAACGCCGGGGTGCCCGTGATCGTCTACGTCTGGCCGCGGGGAGGGATGGCGGCCTCCGCCGGGACGCTGATCCTGCTGGCGGCCCACGGCGCGGCGATGGCGCCCCGCACGACCATCGGCGCCGCTCACCCCGTGGCGACGCCGGGGGGCGAGGAGACGGTTAGCCCGGAGATGATAGAGAAGGTCACCAACGTGATGGCGGAGCACGCGCGGCTGTTCGCGGAGCGGCGCGGCGAGGCCGCCGCGGAGTGGGCCCAGCGGGCTATCCGGGAGAGCGCCACCGCCGGGCCCGACGAGGCGCTGGAGGCGGGCGTCATAGACCTCATCGCCGAGGACCTGGACCAGTTGCTGGAGGGCTTTGACGGCCGTGTCGTGACCCTGGGGGACGGCCGGGAAGTTGTGCTCCACACCGCCGGGGCGCGAACCCAGGAGATCCCCCTTTCCCCCGTAGAGAAACTCCTCCAGGTTCTCATCAACCCCAACATCGCCTTCATCCTGCTCACCATCGGGGTCCAGGCCATTTTAATTGAACTGACGTCGCCCGGTGGATGGGTGGCGGGCTTCATCGGTGTCCTCTGTCTGGCCCTGGCCGCCTACGCGCTGGGCGTCCTCCCCTTCAACTGGCTGGGCCTGGTCCTGCTGGCGGTGGCGATTGTGCTGTTCATCCTGGACATCAAAGCGCCCACCCACGGCGCGCTGACGGCCGCCGGAACGGTGACGTTCATCGCCGGCGCGATGATCCTCTTCAACGCTCCCCTCTCCCCCTACGGCCAGATCTCCATCCCCCTGGTCGTCGTCGTGGCGATCCTGACGGCGCTCTTCTTCGCCTTCGTCGTCGCCAAGGCCCTGCAGGCCCAGAAACCCCGCGCTGTCACCGGGCAGGAGGGGCTGGTCGGGCAGACCGGCGTCGCCCGGTCTCGCCTGGACCCGGAGGGGTGGGTGCTGGTCGCCGGGGAACTCTGGCGCGCCGTCGCCGAGGGAGAACCCGTGGAGGAAGGGGACGGAGTAGAAGTCCTCCAGGTGGATGGCTTCCGCCTGCGCGTTCGCAAAAAGTGAACCCCTATTCCGAAGGAGGTCTCTGTGTTGGGCAGACTCTGGTGGACTCCCGGCCGCTTTCTGCTGACAGTGACGGTGCTGATCGCGCTGGCCGCGCTGCTGGGCGGGATGGTCGGATGCGGAAGCCCCGCGGCTGTCGCAACGCCCACGCCGACCCGAACCCCCCGGCCGACGGCAACCCCCGTCCCTCCGACCCCGACACCGATCCCTCTGCCGACGGCGACGCCAACGCCGACGCCCGTCCCGGAGAACTTCAACCCGCTGACCGGTGAGGTGGTGGCGGACAGGGCGCTGCTGGACCGGGTCCCCGTTCTCATCAAAATCACCAACTATCCGCCCCAGTACGTCTGGCCGCAGGCGGGGATCAACAGCGCCGACCTCATCTTTGAGCACTACAATGAGGGCTTCCGCTACAGCACCCGCTGGACGGGGGTCTTTCTGAGCCGGGATCCCCAGCGGGTGGGGCCGGTCCGGAGCGGCCGGCTGATAGACCTGGAACTGACGGCCATCTACAAGGGGGTCCTGGCCTGCTGGGGCTTCAGCGACGGCGTCCGGGACATCATGCGCAACTCCGACCTCTATCCTGACCGCATCGTCTCCTACAGCCTCCCGGAGACGCTGAGCCCGGACCCCTTCTACCGGGATTTCAGTCGGGATGTCCCGCTGGAGCATACGGGCTACACCGACCCGGCGCGAGTGCGGGCCTGGGCGGAGGCCCACGGGGTGAAGGGGCGCCAGCAGGGGCTGGAGGGGATGGCCTTCTCTGCCGAAGCGCCCCGCGGGAGCACGCCGGCCCGTCGCCTGCGCCTCTCCTGGCACCAACTGGAGGTGGAGTGGGTCTACGACCCGGCTTCCGGCCGCTATCTCCGCTTCTCCAACGGCCTTCCCCACACCGACGCGCTGGATGGGAAACAGTTGAGCGCGGCCAACGTCGTTGTCCTCTACGTCTCCCAGTGGCTGACGAACATCGTGGAGGAGCCGCATAGCGGCCTGCTCTCCATCCAGTGGGCCCTCTGGAACAGGGATAACCCCTACCGGCGGGCCGTCGTCCTGCGGGACGGGGTGGCGATAGAGGGCATCTGGAACCGGGAGGGCCGCTGGGATATGCTCACCCTGAACGACCTCAACGGGAACCCCCTCCCGCTGAAGCCGGGGAACACCTTCTTTGAGGTCGTGCCAACAGCGGGAGAGTGGGAGATTCCGGTTGTGATAGAGCCCTGATGCGAGCGCTCTTCTTTGAGGTTCGCTACCTTCTGGGAAACGCGCCGTGGGACACCGGGGTGGTCCCGCCGGAGGTGGTGGAACTGGCGGAGGGGGGCGGGCTTCCCCCCGGCCGCGCGCTGGACCTGGGCTGCGGGACCGGCACCAGCAGCCTCTACCTGGCCCGGCACGGCTGGGAGGTGGTGGGGGTGGATTTCTCCTTCCTCGCCGTTCTGCGGGCCCGGCGGCGTGCCCGTCGGGAACGGCTCCCCGTCCGCTTCTATCGGGCCGACGTCACCCGCCTCCCCTTCCTTCGGGAGCCCTTTGACCTCGTCCTGGACATCGGCTGCCTGCATGGGCTGCCGCCGGAGGACCGGGAGCGCTACGCGGCCGAGGTCCACCGGCTGGCGCGCCCGGGTGGGCTGTACCTCCTCTACGCCTTTCTCCCCCGTCCGGAGCGCCGCCGGGGCATCGCCCCCGACGAGGTGCTGCGCCTCTTCCCGGCGTTTGCCCTGGAACGGCGGGAGCAGGGGGCCGACCCCTCCGGCCCTGCCGCGGCCTGGTACTGGCTGCGGCGGATATAGAGACCCCGCCGGACTGCCGACGCCGGGGGCGGAGGGCCCGGCCGTCCAGGGCGGCCTGGTGTCCGGGTCGGGACGGTTGTCAAACGTCTTTCGGCAGGGTAAAATACTGACCCCGCGAACAAGGAGTGGCAGCGGGTCGCCGCGGCGTCTTTGGCGCGGGGGAAATCTCCGGCATGCATAAACGGGGAGGGGACGATGAGCGTGAATAGCGGGGTGAGGAAAGGAGAACGGACAGACGTAGCCCAACTGCTGGCCGACGTGGTTCGGGATTTGAACCGGATCAGCCGGTTTCTGGCCGCCTATGTACAGGAGAACTCCCCGGAAGCGGACGACCTGAAGGCGACCCGGGAGGCGCTGGGGAGCCTGGCCCGGCGGCTGGACGAAGAGGCCATCGGTTGGAGGACGGCACAGGCGGAGAAGGGGGAGACGGCCCGCCTCCGGCAGGCGGTGCTGGAAAACCTCCACCGGCGGGGGCCGGCCCTCGTCCACGAACTGGCTGCCGCGACCCTCTCCCTTCCGGACGAAATCCGCCCCATCCTGCAGGAGATACAGCAGGAGGGCCTGGTGGAGATTCAGAACGTGCGGGGCTGGGACACGGTCTCCCTGACCGCGCGGGGGCTGAGCGCGCTGCGCAACCCGTAGTGCGCTCCTCTTCGGGACGCCCGTTATGGCCGCAAACGAAATCGCCGACGTCCTGGGCCCCTGCCTGCTGGTGGCGGTTCTGGCCGCTCTCTGGGCCCTGACCGAGGTCGTCCAGGCTTTCCGGAGCGACATCCGTCGGGCGCTGCGCAGCGGGTGGAGCGGGCTGCTGATGGGCATCAACGGGGGTCTGGCGCTCCTGGTCAAATGATTGAGGGCGTTTGCGCCCGAAATACGAGCGCTGAAAGCCCGGCCAGGGAATACGGGCTCCCGGAAGATTGACAGTACGAGGGAGACCCTGGACCGATGCTCCTCCTCCATGCTCCTTGCTCCCTGCGACATGGACGACGTCACCCCTATCCGCAAACAGTATCTGCGCCTGAAGGCCCAGCATCCGGACGCCATCCTCTTCTTCCGCCTCGGCGACTTCTACGAGACCTTTGACGCCGACGCGGAGATCGCCGCGCGGGAACTGGACCTGGTCCTCACCTCGCGCCCCGTCGCCAAGGGCGTCCGGGTGCCCATGGCCGGGGTCCCCTACCACGCGGTGGAGAACTACATCGCCCGCCTGATTGAGAAGGGCTACCGGGTCGCCATCGCCGAGCAGGTGGGCGAAGTGACGGGCAGAGGACTGGTGGAGCGGGAGGTGGTGCGCGTCGTCCCCCCCGGCCCCGTGGTGGAGCCGGCGCTGCTGGACGCCCGCCGCCCCAACTACCTGGCCGCGCTGGTCATAGAGGAAGACCGGGCCGGCCTGGCCTACGCCGACATCACCACCGGCGAGTTCGCCACAGCCCAGCTGGCCCGGGAGGAGGTTCCCCGGGAACTGGCCCGCCTCCAGCCCCGGGAGTGCCTCTTCCCCGACGCGCGGGAGTGGAAATCCGCGGCCTCCGCGGCCCCGCCCCTCCCCGAACTGGACTTCCCTGGCATCCACTTCACCCCCTACCCGGCCTACCGCTTTGAGCCGGGAACGGCCCGCCAGGCGCTCCTGGACCACTTCGGCGTGGCGACGCTGGAGGGCTTCGGCTGCGAGGGGAAGCCGCTGGCCGTCCGCGCCGCGGGCGCCATCCTTCAGTACCTCCAGGAGACCCGGAAGGGCGCGCTGGCGCAACTGGCCACCCTTCGCACCTACTCCACCGACCGCTTCCTGGTGATGGACCCCACCACCCGCCGCAACCTGGAACTGACGGAGAGCCTCCGGGAGCGGAAGGTCCAGGGCTCCCTCCTGGGCGTGCTGGACCGGACGCTGACGCCGATGGGCGGGCGGCTCCTGGGGGCCCGCATCCCCCAGCCGCTGGTGGACCGGGAGGAGATAGAGCGCCGGCTGGACGAGGTGGAGGCCTTCGTCCGGGACGGGGTTCTCCGGGCCCGCGTCCGGGAGGCCCTGAAGGACATGCCCGACCTGGAGCGGCTGGTCAACCGGGTCGTCGGCGGCGTCGCCAACCCGCGCGACCTGATCGGCATCCGCCGCGCGCTGGAGGCGGTGGCGAAGTTGGCCCTCACCCCCTCCCCCGCCGCCTCCGGCGGCTTCCC
>DAOUBO010000101.1:0-3922 GCA_034432695.1 Anaerolineae bacterium
CGGCCCCGGCACCTACACCTACCCCACCGACGGTGTCTTCAAGCCCCAGGTCTTTGACCTGAAGTCCTTCACCGTCGCCTACGACGAGAAGAACCTGGTCTTCAAGTTCGCCTTCTACGGCCCCATCCCCAACCCGTGGGGCTCGCCGAACAACCTGGCCCTGCAGACGCTGGACGTCTACGTGGACAAGGACCCCGGCGCGGGGACGGGCGCGCGGCTCCTCCTGCCGGGACGGAACGCCGCGCTGGAGGCCGGCAACGGCTGGGAGGTCGCGGTCTGGGCGGAGGGCTGGACGCCGCAGATTCTGGCGCCGGACCCGGCGACGGGTGCGCCGAAGCAGGTGGCGGGCGTCTCCTTCAAGATCATCGTGGACCCGGCAGCGCGGACGGTGACGCTGCGGGTGCCGCGGAGCGCCTTCGGTGAGGGCGACCCGGCCGCGTGGGGCTACGTTGCGGCGGTGCTGAGCCAGGAGGGCTTCCCCTCCACGGGCGTCTGGCGGGTGCGGGACGTGCTGACGCAGGCCCAGCAGTGGCGCTTCGGCGGCGGCCCGGACGACACCAACCACACCCGCATCATAGACCTGGCCTGGGCGGGCACCCCCACCCAGGAGGAGATCCTCTCCCGGTATCCCTCCAGCCAAGCGGACATCGCCACCCTGGGCCCGGACGACTTCCCGCAGATCCCGCTGCTACGGGCGCCATAGCGCCGCGCCCTGTAACTATCTACCACGAAGGACACAAAGAACACGAAGGACACAAAGTTTGGCGTTATCGCAGAGCAACGGAACGACGACAAGAGTGCGTTTGTAGTGAGCGACGGAGCGAAGCGGAGTCGCTCCGAACAGCACTTCGCTTCGCTCCGTGCCTGACTACGAACAGCACTCCGCTGCGCTCCGTGCCGGACTACGAACGACGACGAGAGTGCGTTTGTAGTGAGCGACGGCGAAGCGGAGTCGCTCCGAACAGCACTCCGCTGCGCTCCGTGCCGGACTACAAACGAGGGTAGACTTGTTGCACAAAAGGGGGTTGGGTATACTATACTGGACTTTGGATAAACCGCCGGGACGTAAGCCGACATTCATTTTGGCCTACGGGCCACCCATATATATGGGCATCGGCAAATGGATAAAGCCCACATATGTAGCATGGGTAAGGCGCTCTCCCTGGCCTTTTCAGTTTGTCCAAAGTCCATCTCTTGAAGTGCGAAATGTCGGCTGAAAGGCAACCGAGCGGGAGAAAAGATTGGCATCGCTGGGAAATCGGTGTATAATGGGATAAGGAATGGCGGACGAACTACCCCTCACCGCGCTGGTTGAGAGCCTGCTTTTCGTCGCTGACGAGCCGGTTTCGGTGGGCCAACTGGCAACCGTTCTGGGAGTTCCCCCGACGGCGGTTGAAGAAGCCCTGGGGGACCTGGAGCGGGACCTCTCCCGTCGGGGGCTGCGCCTTCAGCGGTTGGGGGAACGGGTGCACCTGGTCACGATGCCCGAGGCGGCCCCCTACGTGGAACGGCTGCTGGGGTTGGGGGAACGGAGACGCCTTTCCCAGGCCGCGCTGGAAACTCTGGCCATCATCGCCTACCGACAACCTATCTCCAGGCCGGAGATAGAGGCTATCCGGGGCGTAAACTGCGATAGCGTTCTGCGAACCCTTCTGGCCGCGGGGCTGATTGAGGAGGCCGGGCGGGCTTCGGCCCCCGGCCGGCCCATCCTCTACGCGACGACGTTCGCTTTCCTGCAGCATTTCGGCCTGAACCGACTGGAGGACCTGCCCCCTCTGGATGGCTCTGGGACTGGGCAACAGAACAGCCGAAATCTCGCAGAAGATAAGGAGGAGCGATGGCCAGAATAGAGACGATTGAGGGTATCGGTCCTGTGTACGCGGAGAAACTCCGCGCGATCGGGATCACGACCACGGATGCCCTGCTGCAGGCCGGTGCGACGCCGCAGGGGCGGGCGGAACTCGCCGAGAAAACGGGAATCCAGCCCGATCTGATCCTCGCCTGGGTCAACCGGGCCGACCTGATGCGCGTGAAGGGAGTCGGCGAGGAATACAGTGACCTCCTGGAAGCCGCCGGTGTGGATACGGTGGCGGAACTGGCGAGGCGCAACCCGGATAACCTGTATGAGCAACTGGCGCGCGTCAACGAGGAGAAGAAACGGGTCCGCCGGCTGCCGACCCGTGAGATGGTCGCAGCCTGGGTAGAGCATGCCAAAACCCTGGACCGGGTGGTTACGTATTAAAATTAAAAAGCGATGCGCCTGCCGATGACTTTCTCTCCATCCGGTTGGGAGCGAGGAAGTTCGGGCGCATCGGGAACCCAAGCACGAGGAGGCTGAAGATGGCGAAAGAGAACGGAAGCGATGTGGTGGCCTTTCTGAGCGGGTTTGTGATCGGGGGGCTGGTTGGGGCAGCGGTGGCCCTGCTGTTCGCCCCTCAATCTGGAGAAGAGACTCGCGCCCAGATTCGCTCCAAAAGCATAGAGCTCACCGAGCGGGCCAAAGAGGCGGTTCGCGAGACCCAGGAGCGGGCCGAGCGAGTTCTGGAGGAAGCGCGAGCCAAAGCGGAGGCCGTGGCCGCCGACATCCGCCGGCAGGCAGAGGAACTGCAGATCCAGGGGCGAACCCTCCTGGAGGAGGGCCGCAAGCGGCTGGGCGCTGCGGTGGAAGGACGTCCAGAAACGAGGGCCCCGGCGCCGGAAGCGTCGGCGGAGTAGGCGACGTCGGACGGTTTAGACGCCGCGGCGGGCTCTGAACACCTCCACAAGGGCCAGCAGCCCGCCGTTGACCACCGATTGCCCTCCCATCACGATGGGGATCGGTGCCGTGGCGGCCGCGCGGGCGAACTCGCGCAGAAAGGGGTCCGCTATCTCCTGCCATGCCAGCAGGTCGGCATAGAACCGATCTGCCGGGGAGGGCCAGAGTCCCCGCGCGGCCAGAAGGACACGGTTGTCCATCAGGACCCCCTCTGTCAGACGCGCCAGTTCCGCGAAGAACCCCTCTATTCCCACCCGGTCCAGGTAATCCGCCAGCAGGCTGCGGACCTCGCCCCGCTCCAGCCGACCGCTGGCGATCATCCCTCGCTCCTCTACGAAGACCCGCACCCAGCAGTGGGTAGCCTCATCCAGCGCCTGCCAGGCGGCGGGCGCCGATCGGCCGATGAGGGTGAGGTGTCCCCCTTCCCGCGCCATGATCCCCAGAATTTCCTCCAGCCGTTGTGTTGACCATCCCAGGGATTCCAGCAGACCCCGCAGGTGAGGGCCGGTCCGAGAATGAAGCCGGGCGATCAGCAGGTCCGTCGGCGTATCCAGGTCCAGCCGGGTCGCCGCGGAGGGCGGGAAGGCCCGGACCCGCAACCCTATGTCGTGGCTGAAGACCCACCCCAGGGCGTTGTCCCGGCGCTGCGGGGCGATAGCCGGGATGAGCCCGCGCGGGGACGCGAGGGCAATCCAGTCCGAAGAGTAGAGGTTGTTGGTAACTGCGTGGTATGTCTCACCGAGGCCCTGCAGGGCTTCCCTCCAGTCCTCCGGCCCCATCAGGGGCGCCGAGCCGCCCCCTGCGTAGAGGACACGTTCCGCGGGGTACCGGGCCAGGAGGTCAGCGAGGCGGCGGCCGAAGTGGAAGGGTACATCGGGGGAGTCTACGTCCACCTCCACGGGAAGGCCCTGCAGGTCGGCGGTCCAGGCCGGGTCGTCGGTGGCGATCACGGCCCGTTCTATCAGCCCCGCTTCCAGCAGGGTCTCCAGCAGGTCCCGCGCGGCAACCTGGTGGGCCTGCCGGAGGGCCTCTTCCACCGGGCTCCGTCCCCACCCGCCCACCAGCAGGAAGAGCCACAGGCCCTGTGCTTGCCGGCTCATAGCGGGGAGGTGCACGCGCAGCGATGGAGGGGGGGCGGGGGGCGCCCGGCCCGCCCCCCCCGGGGGC
>DAOUBO010000102.1:0-3084 GCA_034432695.1 Anaerolineae bacterium
CACCATTCCCGTGCTCCTCGTTAGCATCTGGACTTTGGATAAACCGCCGGGATGTAAGCCGAAATTCATTTCGGCCTACAGGCCACCCATACAGATGTAAGCCGAAATTCATTTCGGCCTACAGGCCACCCATACATATGATGTAAGCCGATCGGCCTACGGGCCCCCCATACAGATGTTGTAAGCCGAAATTCATTTCGGCCTACAGGCCACCATACATATGATGTAAGCCGAAGTTCATTTCGGCCTACGGGCCACCCATATATTGGGCGTCGGCAAATGGATAAAACCCACATATGTAGCATGGGTAAGGCGTTCTCCCTGGCCCTTTCAGTTTGTCCAAAGTCCAGTTAATATTGTACCACAGAACGGCGAAGAACCCCAAAGCCCAGTTCAGGAGTTTGCGTGGTGCGTCCCTTGCTGGGGGCCAGACGTAGCGCAAGCCGCCAGGCCTGCCAAAACAGGCTAACAGCCTGCGCCACATCCGGCCCTTTTTGCGGGTGGACCGTTCTCCAATAACGCGGACTCCCAGAGAACCGCCAGACTTCAGGAGAAAAGGCCGATTTCCCATCGCGCCGCGGCAGATGGAGGGCCCGTCCCGATTCGGGCCCGCCCCCCAGGCGGTCGGCCATTTGTCAAAAACGTCCATCCGGGGTAGGATATAGGCCGGATGTCGGAGCCCCGTCTCTTCGGCCGGAATCTGATCTGGCTGCCCGCCGTTTCCTCCACCAACGACGTGGCCCGGGAACTGGCGCGCGAGGGCGCTCTGGAAGGGACGGTGGTCGTGGCCGATTATCAGACGGCGGGACGCGGTCGGCTGGGGCGCCGGTGGGTGGCCCCGGCCGGGACCTCGCTGCTCTGCTCCCTGCTCTTCCGCCCCTCCCCGGAACATGGGCGGGACGTCCCCATCCTCTGCGCGCTGGCCGCGGCCGACGCGATCCGGGAGGTCGCCGGGCTTGAGGTTGCCCTCAAGTGGCCCAACGACCTCATCGTGGTACGGGGAGAGGAGTGGCGGAAACTGGGAGGCATCCTTGCCGAAGCGGAAACCTCCGACGAGGGAATACGGTTCATCGTGGTGGGAATCGGCATCAACGGGAACGTGCCCCCCGAAGCCCTGTCCAACCTGTCCCCCGAAGCGACCAGCATCCTGGCCGAAACGGGTCGGGAAGTGGATCGGGAACGGCTGCTGAACGCCCTGCTGGGCCAGGTGGACCTGCGGTATGAACGTCTCCGCGCGGGCTGGCGCCCCCTGGCTGAGTGGGCCTCCCGGCTGGCGACCCTGGGCCGGGAGGTCCGGCTGGTCACGACGGAGGGAGAATGGCGGGGCACGGCCGAGGGGGTGGATGAGGACGGGGCCCTGCTGCTTCGCACTCCGGATGGGAGACGCCGCCGGATACTGGTCGGCGATGTCCTGCGGGCCCATTAATCGCCACAAGACGACCCAGGGAGGGGCGTCCGATGAGCCATGAGGAGCACCTGACTTTTGAGGAAGCCTTCGCAGAACTGGAAGAAGTCGTCCGAAAACTGGAGGCCGGCGGGCTGACGCTGGAAGAGAGCCTTGCACTCTACGAGCGGGGTCGCTGGCTGGCGGCCTTCTGTAGCCGAAAACTGGACGAGGCCGAACTCAAAGTCCAGCAATTGCTGCCGGATGGGACATTGGCCCCGTTTGAACTGGAATAAGGCCCGCCAGACTGGAGAGGCCCAGGCGGAACCGCTCCGGCCCCCCGGAGATCGGGGGTGGGCGCGCCGGTGAAGGCGCGCCGCACCGCGTCGGCGGCGGTCCGGATGCCCCCGCGGCCCTCACCCACATCCCGCAGGAACACTCGGTGGGGGACGGCCACTCCGGGGTCGGTTCGGGTTCCGACGTGGCCAGATCAACGGGTGACGGTTCCAGCAATGCCTCCAGCGGAAGATTCTGTCCTCAACCGGGACGGTACGCGTAGAGAAAACCCAGATAAGAGTGAACAGGATTGGGAGTTATCCTTATCCGGAATCCGTGCTGCTCCAGGTAACGGACCAGGTCAGCACGAGTGTAGCGGGTGAAACCATCGTGATATTCCAGACAGATTCGGGAAATTCTTCCCAGGGTCGCGCGGGATGCCCCGAACAGCACATCAAACTCGCACCCTTCGCAATCCATTTTCAGGAAGTCGCACTGTTTTATGCCGTGGGTTTCCAGAACATCGTCCAGGGTGACTCCCTGAACCCTTATGGCAGGGGTTTCGTTGCCTGCTCTGTTTTCAGGGCCCCCGCCTGCTATAGTGATATGTTGAACCGCTTCCCCCCTGGCAATCAGCCGCATCTCCCCTTTTCTGCCCCCAACGGCCATCGGGAACGCGCAGACATTTCGGACCCCGTTAAGGGCGATATTCTCCTGGAATAACTCGTAGGATTCGGGAGAGGGTTCGTAAGCGTACACTCGGCTTCCGGGATTCTCCCGGGCCACCAGAATGGCGAAATCACCGAGACCGGCCCCGATGTCAATCACGGTCCACCCGTCTTCCATCAATCCACTGCACCGCTCATACTGACGGTCCAGGCAGGTCTCCTTGATAATCCAGACGTCCATCAGGCTCCGGACCCGGAACTGATAGCCGCCTCGCAGCCGGATGACAGGGCGCATCCGGAAGGGCAACAGCAAAACAACCCACCAGTTCCGGACTCCCCCGAGGAGGGTCGGGACGGAACTCAGATAGTATCGGGCGCGCGATCCCATTCCTGGTGAGCAGTTCATGGGCATGCATCTGAGGGATTTAGCGCCAGCGCGGGGTCGGCAAAGTACTTCCACCAATTGTTTGCTTTCCCATCAGGTCCACACCCGCTGCTGGAAGGTAAGTGTCCGAACCAATATGCCAGGGGGTGCCGCCGAAGGCAGCGGGGGAGGGGTGAGGATACAGGAGGCGGCAGGGGAAACCCCTGCTTAAGTTCGCGCCTATGCCCTTGCCCCCTCCCCTCGCCTCGGGCGAGCCCCACGGGGCGAGGCCCCTCGGGCCGTGGCCCTCGGCGTGGTCCTCCCGCTCGCCTTCGGGGGCGGGCAAGGGGAGGGGGGTAGAAAAGGGGATTTTGCGGCGGCGGCCGGAGGCC
>DAOUBO010000103.1:0-1844 GCA_034432695.1 Anaerolineae bacterium
GTAGGAGTGGCCAGAAAGGGAATGGCGGCCAGCCCCCGGCGGCTCACCAGCAGGCCGCCCCCTATCAGCGCGCTACAGAGGAGCAGAACACCCAGGCCGACCAGAATCCAGGGGAGAGAAGAACGGGCGCGGCGGCGCGGAGGCGCTGCACCGGCAGAAGAGGGCAGAACTGCAGAGGGAACCGGCACGACCCTGGGCATAGAGACGACGGTGGCCCCCGGCTCCCACCCCACCACCTCCAGCACCGTCTGTCCCACCCGGATGCGGTCGCCGGGGCGCAGGGGGGTCGGGGCAGTGATGCGCCGTTCGTTGACCCAGGTGCCGTTGGTGCTGTTCTCGTCCCGAATATAGACCTGCCCGCCGTGGACCCACACCGTGGCGTGGTAGCGGGAGACCTCCTCGTCGGCCACCACCAGATCGTTCCCTGCTGCGCGCCCGATGCGCAGCCCCTGATCGGGGATGGGATGGGTATCACCGGTCTGGATGTTTCTCAATGTCCACATCGCGCACCTCCTCCGGGCTGGGGGCCGTCACTCCTCGCGGGTGACGGCCCCTGCACAAAAGATGGTTTTCCGTTTCCACGAAGTCCATCACCAGGTAGGCGTTGCCCAACTCCTCAAAGAAGTCGGTCACCCGAACCAGGTGGGGGTGGCTGAAACGGGCCAGAACGGTCGCCTCCTGCTGGAACTGCTGGCGGAGCTGGGCCAGGGTGCGGGAGTCAATGCCAGGCCGGGGGACCCTCTCCTTGACGGCGACAGGGATACCCAGCCGCAGGTCCCAGGCCCTGTAGACGGCCCCCATCCCACCCTGGCCCAGAAGCCCGATAACCCGGTAGCGATTTTGTAGAATCGTATCTATGCTCACCATATCCCTCCTTCCAGATTCAATCCTGGACTCTGGACAAACTGAAAGAGCCAGGGAGAGCGCCTTGCCCATACCACATATATGGGCTTTATCCATTTGCCGATGCCCATATATATGGGTGGCCTGTAGGCCGAAATGAATTTTCGGCTTACATCCCGGTGGTTTATCCAAAGTCCAGTTCAATCCTCATCATTCTTCCCGTTCCGGTGTTGGTTGAGACTGCTCGGGCGGAGTTGGCTGTTGCTCTCCATCAGACTTAGGCGATGGGGAGACTTCAACGGTAGGAGGTGTGGTCGGTACCACGGTTACTCTCGTTGCCGGCGGAGGAGTGAATGTGGGAGTGGGAGGAAGCGGCGTGGAAGTGGGCGGCCGGGTGGCCTCCGTCGGCTGGACAACCAGAACGGCCGTCGGTGTAGAGGTAACCGGGGCACCGATCCCTTCTATACGGGAGGGCCGGGTGGGGGTTACTCCGCTTCTACCGCCTCCCCCCGAACCCCGGGAGAACATCAGAGCCAGGATCAGACCCAGGAAGACCAGACCTCCTGTCCCGATGGCGGCCCAGCGGGTCCAGGCTGGCACGGCTGGTTTCTTCCCCCCATACCGGATCACGGCGGCCGAAACGTTGTCTCCCGTCCCCCGCCGGTTGGCCAGTTCCACCAGTTGCCGGGCAGCCATCTGAGGTGAAGCCTTCGGAACCAGCGCCTGAATGTCCTCCCGCCCCACCACATCGGTGAGGCCATCGGAGCAAAGGAGGACCACATCGTTTTCCTGAAGCGGTTCGGTAACCAGGTCCACCTCTACATATCGGCTGGGCCCCCCACCCAGCCCGCGGGGCCGGGAGCCATAGTTCTCGTCGTCCTGCAGCCAAATGTGGTCCCGGGTCAGCAGGCGGGCCTGCCCGTTCCGGACCAGATAGGCCCGGCTATCCCCCACATGGGCCACGTAGAGTTGCCCCTGGTGGATGACAGCCGCGACGACGG
>DAOUBO010000104.1:0-5794 GCA_034432695.1 Anaerolineae bacterium
GTTCCCTAACAATAGCTTGTGGGCTTGAGACCATTACAGCAGCCAGTAAAATCTCTCCATCTCCTGTAACTTCAAACAAATTGTGATCGACTTGGATGCGAGGATCATGAACACCCACGATCATCCGATCGTTGTGGATCATCGGCCACACAAAGTTTGCTGGGGTTCGGTACCCCACATCCCACTACCACTGCCGGCTGGCGCAGGTGGGGCGGAGATGGTAGCCCTGCTCCGCCCCCCAGCAGATGTAATCGCTGGCCAGGGGATAATCCGGCTCAAAAAAGACGAACCCGTCGGCCTCGCCAATCCCCCTTATATCGTCCGGTTTCATCAATACCAGGTAGCGCAAATCCTCCAGCCGCACCCGCAGGGTTTTGATCTCCCGGGGGCTTTTGATGACGGGCCGGAGCCAGGCGGCCTCAATTTCCCCCTCCCAGCCGGCCCCGTTCTTCACCTGCACGGGCGCCCTGGGGTCCTTCTCCCGCAGTTCCACCACCTCCTTGACCGTCCGCCCCACCGGCTCCAGGTAGAAGAATTCGTTGGCACCTGTTGTGAAACCCCGGCGCACCTCGGCGATGTCGCCCAGGCGGACGAGGAGGGGCGACCGGCCGGTCGCCCCTACACGGCCCTTTTCCAGGATGGTGAAGAAGATGTCGGGGGCGCGCAGGTATTTGCCGCCCCACTTGTTGCCGGCATAGGGGCGGAGGTCCATTCCGGAAAGGGCCCGGGCGGCGCCTCCCCGGCGGCGGGTCGGCCGGCTGGTCTCCGCATCGCTTTCATCCTCTTCCGGCTCCGCCAGGCCCTCCTGGTAGAGGGCCCACTGGTCGTGGAGGAGGGCGCGGAACTCCGGGCGGCGGAGCACCCGGAAGCCAGCCAGAGATTCATAAAGGCTTTCGTCCTCAATCTCGGAAAACACCACCGGGCTCATCGCCTCCTCAAAGGGCACCCGGAAGGCCACAAAGCGCACGGGGCGGCGTTTCATCTCCGCCTCGCTCAGCGGGCGCCGGCGCTCCGGGGGGCCCGCCAGGACGATAACAGTATTCACATCCGCCTGGGCAAAGGAGCGCTTCGCCCGGTTGTCAATGACCATCTTCAGGTGTCCGAAGCGCAGGAAGAACTCCTGCAGGTCTTTTCCGAAATCCACGTCCAGCCAGGAGTTGGAGGTGATGAAGCAGAAGGCACCCTGTTCGGCCAGGAGGGAGAGGGCGTGGAGGTAGAAATACAGGTAGTAATCGGCGCGGCCGCTGATGCGACGGGTCCTGCCCATAAAACCGGGGTAGATGGCCCGGAGGCTCTCGTTGAGGCGGTTCAGGTATTCGGCGCGCTCAAAGCGGCCCAGGTAGTCCCGGATCCTCTCCTGCCGCACGTAGGGCGGGTTGCCGATGACGATGTCAAAGCCCGGGTTTTCATCCTCAAAGATTTCCACGAAGGCCATATCCCAGACGAAGGGAGGCGGCAGGTCCGGGCGAAGGGCGTCTCTGGCTTTTTGGTAGCGCTCCCGTTGTTCCTCCAATTCCCGAATCTCCGTCTCCAGGCGCTCCCGCTCTCCGGCGCTGGCCGGGGATGCCGGCATCCCGGGCAGAGTGGGCTGGGCAGCGAGGCCCTGCAGTTGCCCGCGTCTTCCGGCCAGGGCTTTTTCCAGTTCGCAGATTCGGTGATCCAGGATGTCCCGGAAGAGGTCCTGCTCCTCTTTCCGCAGATGCTCTTCGGTCAGCCCCGAATCCTCCCCCTGGAAGAAGCGGCGCTTTTTGCCCTTGAGTTGGGTCAGGCGTCCCTTAAGACGCGCGGGGATGGATAGCTCGCCCCGGCGGAAGGGGCTCAGGTCCAGGTCGCCCAGGGTCTGGAGAAGGCTATCACCGGGGCGGAGTTTCAGGCTGAGGTTGGGGAGAAGCGGGTGGGCTTTCCGCTCCCACCACTGCAGTTGTGTCTCCACCACCAGTTGCAGCCAGAGGCGAAGTTCCGCCACCCGGACCGCCCATTCCATCACGTCCACGCCGTAGAGCTGGTCCTGGAGGATGCGTTTGCGGCGCTCGTAGGGCGTTTCGCTTTCGCCCAGGGCTTGGCTGCAGCGGGCCTGCAGGTCGTCCAGGATGAGAAGCATCCCCACCAGGAAGGAGCCGGAGCCGCAGGCCGGGTCGCAGACCCGCACGCGCCGAACCTGATCGTGGAGAGACTCCCACAGGCCGGCCTCCGTGATCGCCCTATCCGCTTCCTGCTTCTCCTCCTCGGAGAAGGCGAAAACCCAGCGATACAGGAGTGCAGTGTGGTCCTGTCCCAGGTGGTTGCGCAGCCAGTCCACCAGGGCCAGCCGGCCCATCAGGTCAATCTCGGTGCGGGGGGTGTAGAAGATGCCAGCAGTGCCCCGGAGGTCCTCGCCCCCGCTTTCAAAGGTTACATTGACCAGCCGCTCGTAGACCATCCCCAGCATCTCGGGGTCCACAGCCACCTCTTCGTCAAAGCGCCCACTCTCCACCACGGTGAAGTTGTAGCGTTCAAAAAGGCCGGGGAAGGTGCCGTCGGTCCATTCATCAAACAGGAGGGCGAAGAGGTCGTCGGGGAGAGGGTGCTTCAGAGCATCGTCCAGCCCGGGGCGCCGGGTGTAAAGCCCGCCGTTGAGGTAGGGCGCCTGACTCAGGGATGTGACCAACCATTGCGGGAATCGGCGCAGATATTCCGCCCGGTTCTGCCAGCGGTTGTTGAAGGCCTCAAAGAAGAGGACATCCAGCCAGTCCTGGTGGAAGGCGTCCTTTGCTCCGGTTTGCCGGTAGGCTTCCCAGAAGTGGCGCATGAAATCCCGGTCCGGCTGGCCGTCGGCGCCGATCAGCCACCCCTTGCGGGCAATGAAGTACAGGAACATGATGCGGTTGAGGAGCTGGTGGGCGTAATCCCGGGCCCAATCGGGGCCATTATCCCGATGGGTTGCTTGCAGGACGCTCTGAATTCGCCCGAAGACCTTGCTGTAGTCCCGGAAGAACTGCTCGGTGACCCGCTGGATACTGAAGGCCTCTCGCTGGCGCTCCCAGATGGCCTGGGGGTCCCGGAGGCCATCGGCGCGGATACGGTCCAGGACTTCCAGGTCGGTGCGGTAGGGCCGGTCTCGCCGGACCTGAAGGATACGAAGCCAGAGGCGGATTTTTGTGGGATCCCGGGGATCCAGCAGCCGCTGAGGGGAGACGAAGGCCAGGTCTTCAGTCGTTTGGGCAGGGGTGAACACGAAAAGGTTTTCCCCCTGGGGGAAACGCCGATAGTGGGCTTCCAGAAAACGCCGGATATCTGTACGCCGGATTCCGGAGTGTGCCAATTCAACGTGGTAGACCCGAAATGGCGCAGTTTCCCCGACCTGGACAACCTGGTATACGGAGCGAAGCGCTTCCCGAACGCTCTGGGGCATATCGGCCAGGTCTACGGGAAGCGGGTCTATGGTCGGGTATCCGAGGGCCTGGAAAAACCCTCGGGTACCATCCTGAGGCGCAGGCGACTTCCCGTAATAAAGGGCAAGGTCATCTTTGATTCTTTCCAGTTCCGGCATTATGCACCCCCAGGGACGGCTGAGGATTGGTCTTGCTGGGTTTGAAAGAAGGTCACTGGAGTCTGGCGATTCCGAAGATTGCGCCGAAGGTTGAGAAATGGGACGCAGATTTTCGCAGGCCTCGCCCGCAAATTTTTATGATTCTCAAAATTTATCCGCGTTCATCCGCGTCCAAAGCAAAATTCTGCGCTCCCATTCCCTCGCCGGGACGCCCGCGCCGCGTCCTGGCCGCGCCTCGGGCTCTCCGCAAGCCGCGAGGCGTTTTCGTCTCTCCGGGCCGATCATAAGTATAGCACATTTCCTGCTGCTGGGCAATCGGGACGGGAGACGCGGGAAGTGAAGCGTGAAGCGTGAAACGTGAAACGTGAAACGTGAAGCGTGAAGCGTCAGCGGCGTCCACTGCCCCGGTCCCAGGCCTCCCGCAGCCGCTCCCGCTCCCGCCGCACCGGCGCCAGCCCCCGGAGCGGCGCGGTCAGCGCCAGCGCCAGACGCACCGCCAGCGCCAGGTCCCAGGTCCGCACCCCGTAGAGGACACTGAGCCAGGTGAACCACGCCAGGAACAGGGCGATGCCGATCACGAAGGGAACCAGCAGCAGCCAGTCATACGGCCTCAGAGACGCCCAGGCCACCGCCACCGCCGCTCCCAGTTCGGCCCTCAGCACCCACTTCGTGGCCTGATCCGACCGGCCAATCAGCAACTCCAGCTCCTCGGAAATCCAGACCCCCCTCTGCGCCAGGTGCCCGCGCAGGTTGGTGATGGGAGTGACCGCCGTCGTCCACCGCTCCCACCGTTTGAAAGCCTCCTCCCTCCCCGTCAACGCCCCCCACAGCGCCAGCCCCGCCCAGAGAGTCGCCTTGAGCAGGACGCCCAGCACGTGAAAAAGAGCCGCAACCAGAGCAAAGGACAGAGGCATTGGAGGCGCCACATATCCGGCGGCCCAGTCCCTCCGGAAGACAACCCGGTTTCTCCAGCGCTGGTGCTCGTTCTTCCAGCGGCCCGTGGGGTCCTCCTCCCGCCGGACCTGGAAGACGATGGGGGTGACCCGCCACATCACCACCTCCTGAGGCCGCCACCACTCCGCCGGATGAACGGCAACCCGTTCCACCAGACCGATGCGCTCCAGGTCCCGCAGGATCAGGCGGGCCACCTCTGGCTTCACGTCCCAGACCGCCCCGGCCAGCGGCTCCTCCAGCGGGCCGCCGCGCACCGTCCGCCAGACCAGGCGCTCCACTCGCTCTCTCCGCTCCGGCCCGATCCGCTCCCACTGCCGCTCCAGCAGCCGGAACAGCGGGTCCCATTCCCCCCCCCTGAGCCCCTCTTCCAGGAACGCCAGCACCGCCTCCCAACCGCCCCCCTGCTCCTCCGCCATCCCCGCAGCCAGGCGAAGCCCCTCCGGATGCCAGCCCAGGATGTCGGCCACCCGCCGCGCCGTCTCCCGTTCCCCCTCTCCGAGGGGGCGTTCCTGCACCCGCTGGATCAGGGCCAATCCTTCCTCCTCCCGCATCCCCTGCAGAAGGACCTCACCGATCTGGTTGCGGGGAATCCAGCGTTCCAGGGCGGCCCGGATTTCGGGCGCTTTCTGGGTGGTCAGGGCGAAGACAACCTGGGGGCCAGCGGGGGCGATGAGCCTCTCCAGGCCCTCATCGGGGAGGGCGTCGTCCAGGATGACCAGGAGGCGGCGGTTGGGGTCGCCTGCCCAGCGGGCCCATTCTCCTGCTCGGGTTGTCGGAGAGTCCCGGAGGCCGACCTGGAGGGTGGCCTGCTCCAGGAGGTCTGTCCCGGTACCCCTCAGCCAGAGGATGCCATTGCGGAAGTGGTGGCGGAGGGAATCATCGCGGGCCAGGGCGGCCAGGAGGGTGGCCTTGCCGATGGCCGCGACACCGGTGAGGAGCAGGACTCTCCAGCGGGCCCGGCGCCAGGCGGCCCATTCGGTCAGCATAGACCGGAGCTGGGCCTGTTCGGCGCGGGGGACGAAGAGGACGGGCAGGCCGGGGATGGACTCGGGGAGGGGCTGCGGCCTGCCCTGGAGCCACCACTCCCGGAAGGAGTGGGCGTCTGAGTAGCCCTGGGCGGCCTGCCAGACATCCTACCAGGACCAGCCCAGGGGGGCGATGCCGTCCAGCGCCTCGGCGACAGACCACCTCAGCCCCAGGCTCTGAAACTGGAGGGGGAGGGGGAGAGGGATGTTGGGTGGGGGGGGGGGCTGCGGCCGGCCCTGGAGCCACCAGTCCCGGAAGGAGCGGGCGTCTGGATAACTCTGCAGC
>DAOUBO010000105.1:0-5758 GCA_034432695.1 Anaerolineae bacterium
CCCAGCGTGTCCGGGAATGCCACTCTGTTGCGGCTGGCCGCGGGGTTCCTCCGGCCCGGCGCGGGGCGGGTCCTGCTCTTCGGCCGGCCGCCTGCCCGGTGGCCCCCGCGCGAACTGGCCCGACGAGTGGCGATGGTCCCTCAGGGGGCGTATATCCCGCCCACCTTCACCGTCTGGGAGAGCGTCCTGCTGGGGCGGACTCCCTACCTGGGCTTCCTGGGGGTCCCGCGAGAGGCAGACCGGGAGGCCGCCCGTCGCGCGCTGGAGTGGGTTGGGATGGCCGACCTCCCGGAGCGGCTGATCGGCGCACTCTCCGGCGGAGAACGGCAGCGGGTTCTCCTGGCCCGCGCGCTCGCCCAGGAGCCCCAGTGTCTCCTGCTGGATGAGCCGACGACCCATCTGGACATCCACCACCAGGTGGCCATCCTCTCCCTGATCCGTCGGATGGCCCGGGAGTGCGGCATCGCGGTGCTCATCGTCCTGCACGATCTGAACCTGGCCGCGACCTTCGCCGACCGGCTGGCGCTGCTGGTGGACGGGAGCCTGGTCGCGCTGGGCGACCCGAAGGATGTGTTGCGGCCGGAGCGAATCGCCGCAATATACGGGAACGCAGTGACCGTCTTCCCCCGCCCCGACGACGGTGGGCGTCCGGCGATCCTGCCCCGCTGGGCCTGAACCGGCAAGGAGAAAAGACGATGGCCACTCCTGTACTCGCGCTCCGAACGCTCCCCATCGGCAGCACGCCCCACACCGACCCGATGGAGGCGGTCCGGAAGGTCCTGGAACATTTCCCGGACATCCCGGCCTGGCCCCAGTTGCCCCAGCGCTCCTTTCGGGAGAACATGCTCGCCCAGGTCGGCGAGGGGTTCCCGGGGATTGTCGTGGATGCTGGGGCGAAGAAGGTTTATGTGGATACCACCCAGGACCTGACCGGGGGGCTGGAGCGGCTCTACCGCGCCTATCTGGAGCAGGACCTGGACTTTGCCGCGATGACCGACGCCTACGCTGCCGGGTTCCGCCCGTTTCTCCGCGAGGTCGCGGCGCTTTCCTCTCCGCCTCTGGCGCTGAAGGGGCAGATGGTGGGGCCGGTCTGCTGGGGGATGTCGGTGACAGACCCCCAGGGACGCCCTATTCTCTACGACGACGTCCTGGCCGACGCGCTGGCCAAACACCTGGCCATGAAGGCAGCCTGGCAGGAACGGGAACTGCGGAGGGTCTGCCCCAACGTCATCCTCTTTGTGGACGACCCCTATGTGGCAGCGGTCGGTTCGGCCTACCTCCCGCTCGGGCGGGAGCAGGCTCGGGCTATGCTGGCGGAGGTCCTGAGCGCCGTTCGGGGGCTCAAAGGCGTTCACTGCTGTGCCAACGCCGACTGGGCGCTTCTGCTGGAGGCCCCGATAGACATCCTGAGCCTGGACGCTTATGGATACGCGGAGAACCTGGCCCTCTTCCCCGAGGAGGTGTATGCCTTCATAGAGCGCGGGGGGATGATCGCCTGGGGCATCGTCCCCACCAGCAGGGCGGCCCTGAACGAAACGACGGAAACTCTGGTGGAACGGCTCCATGAGGCAATGGGCCTGCTGGTGCGCAAGGGGATCCCCTTTGAGAAACTCCTCGCGGCGTCCCTCATCACCCCTTCCTGCGGAACGGGGACGTTGAGCCCGGCCCTGGCGGAGCGGATCTTCGCGCTGACGGCGGAGGTCTCGGCGGAGATGCGCCGCCGGTACGGAGGTTGAAGGATGGACGACCTGCTCCGGACCCTGCGGTCCCGCCTGAAAGACGCCGTCGGGAGTTGCCCTGCGGAAGTGCTCTTCTTCTCGGGAGGGCTGGACACCTCTATTCTGGCAGTGCTCAGTCCCTCCGTACCGGCCCTTCACATCTGTCTGGAGGACGGGGGCGAGGACCTGCCCTACGCCAGCCGGGTTGCCCAGGAACTGGGCCTCTCCTTGACTGTACGGCGGGTCTCTGTGGAGGAGGCCCTGAGCGCGCTTCCGGAGGTCATCCGCATCCGGCGGACCTTTGACCCCGCTCTGCCCAACGACCTGGCCCTCTATTTTGCCTTTGCCGAGGCCCGGAGCCTGGGTTTCAGTTCGTGTACGACCGGCGACGGCGCCGACGAACTCTTCGCAGGCTACACCTACATGTTTGACCTGGACCTGGGGACATACATCCCCTGGCTGGCAAGGCAAATGCGCTTTTCGGCAAACGAACTGGGCGAATGGTTCGGGATGGGGGTCTCCCAGCCCTACCTGTACCCGCCTGTGGTGGACCTGGCCCTTTCCATTCCACCGGAACTGAAGGTCCGGGAGGAGAACGGAGCACGGGTCGGTAAGTGGGTACTCCGGAAAGCGTTTGAAGACCTTCTCCCGCCGGAAATCTGCTGGCAAACCAAACGGCCCATTGAGGCGGGCTCCGGTTTCACCCGGCTCCGGGAGCATGTTACCCACCTGCTCACCGACGAGGACTGGGCGGCGCCGGTCCGCTTCATCAGTTGCGACCAGCCCTACTACTACCGGCTCTACCGGAGGGTCGTGGGGGAAATCCCGCCGCCGGGCGCAGGAGAGACGGCCTGCCCGAACTGCGGTGCCGGGATGCCGCCCGGGGCCCATCATTGCCGGGTGTGTGGATACTCTCAATGAACCTCTTCGTCTCCTGGAGCGGCGGTAAGGACAGCGCTCTGGCATCCTACCGGGCCCGGCAACAGGGCCACCGCCTGGCCTTCCTGCTCAACTGCACCGCAGAGGACGGAAGTCGCGTCCGCTCCCACGGGTTCCCTGCCGGCGTCGTCGGTCTCCAGGCCCGCGCGATGGGGGTCCCGCTGCTTCAGGTCCATACTTCCTGGGAGGCCTACGAAGCCAACTTCAAAGACGCGCTGCGGACGATGAAAGCCTCCGGCGTGGAGGGTGGCGTCTTCGGGGATATGGACCTGGAGGAGCACCGGGAGTGGGTGGAGCGGGTCTGCGCCGAAGTCAGCGTGCAGGCTCTTCTGCCCCTCTGGAAGGCCGACCCGTGGGCCCTGCTGGAGGAGTTCTGGGGGGCGGGCTTCCGGGCCGTCGTCGTCGCGACCCGGCTGGACCCTTCCCTGCTGGGGCGCCCCCTGGACCGGGAACTCGTGGCGCGGATGGTCGCGCTCGGTGCCCATCCCTGCGGAGAACGGGGCGAGTACCACACGCTGGTGACCGACGGCCCCCTTTTCCGGTGCCCGCTGTGGGT
Organism: Anaerolineae bacterium; assembly: GCA_034432695.1. Lineage (GTDB taxonomy): Bacteria > Chloroflexota > Anaerolineae > B4-G1 > DUEL01 > SpSt-77. Next base: position 3,214 of record DAOUBO010000105.1, read on the forward strand.
GGAGGTCCCCCCGGACGTTTCCCCTGTCCACGAGCACGACGGCGTCTGGTTCCTGAACTTCACCGCGCGTCTGGAGAATGGGGTCGGTTGAAGCCACGCTGACGCTTCTGGGAGCGGTCGCCCTGGACCTCCTCTTCGGAGAGCCTCAGGGGGTTTTCCACCCCGTCGTCTGGATGGGCCGCTGGCTGGACGGGTGGTGGCGCTGGCGGCCCCGGTCGGGGCGGGCCCGACAGTTCCTCTTCGGGATGACGGTCGTCCTGCTGGGCGCGGTGCTCTTTGCCCTGCCCGGGTGGTTCCTGGCCCGCGCGTCCCTTCCCCTTTTCTGGCTCTGGAGCGTCCCGCTGCTGAAGGTGACCTTCGCCCTTCGGGCCCTTCTGCGGGCGGGGGAGGAGGTGCTGGAAGCGCTGGAGCGAGGGGACCTGCCGGAGGCCCGTCGCCGGGTCCGCTGGCACCTGGTCGGGCGGGAGACGGCGGACCTGCCGGAGCCGCTGGTTGTCTCCGCGACGGTGGAGTCGCTGGCGGAGAACATCACCGACGGGCTGACGGGGCCCCTCTTCTGGTACGCTCTGCTGGGGCTTCCCGGCGCGTGGGCCTACCGGTTCTGCAACACCGCCGACTCCATGTGGGGCTATCACACCCCGGAGAAGGAGTACATCGGCAAGTTCGCCGCGCGGGCCGACGACGTCCTGAACGGGCTCCCCGCGCGGCTGACGGCGTTGCTCATCGTCGCCGGGGCCGCGCTGGCCGGGGAGGACCCGCGCGGCGCCTGGCGCGCAATGGTCACCCAGCACCGCCGCACCCTCAGCCCCAACGCCGGCTGGACGATGGCCGCGATGGCTGGCGCGCTGGGGGTCACGCTGGAGAAGGTGGGATACTACCGCCTGGAGGGCGGCAACGGCCCGCTGAACGCGCAGACCGTTCGCCGCGCGCTGCGGGTCGTCCGCCGGACGATGGCGCTGGTGGTGGGGATAACGGTGCTCCTGGTGATAGGAGTTCGGTAAAGGGCGGCGGTTCCGGGAGCCGGGCGCAGGCACGTGCCAGGCATTTCCGATGGCTGGCACAGGGGGGTAATGATGGTATAATCTGGAGCGCAGCAGGTGCTTCCACCAGGGGGTGCTATGGAACAGCGTGTTAGCCTTTGGGAAGCGGGTCGGCACTTTGAGGCGCTGGTGCGTCGGGTAGCGGGCCAAAAGGAGCCGGTTCTGATTGAGTGGGAGGAGGGACCACCGGTTGTCCTGCTCTCCTACGACGAGTACCTGGAGTTGCGGGCAGCGACTCAGCAGCCCGGCCAGGAGGAGGCGCTGCAGCGACTGCTGAAGGTGGGGGCCGCCATTCGTGCCGCACGAGGGGGAGCACCCTTGCCTTCCCCTGAAGAAGTGCTGCGGGAACTGCGGGAGGAACGCCTTGCCCAACTCACCGGTCTGCGTTGATGCCAGTTTTCTGATCCGCTTGATGGAAAGCGACGAGGCCGGGCTTCCGGTTCAACTCTGGCGGCGCTGGCGGGCGGAGAGCCGCTTCATTGTTGCACCGACGCTGATCTTTTACGAAATCGTAAATGCGCTTCACCGATATGTCGTGGCCGGCTATCTGATGGCCGAACAGGCTGAAGAGGCCCTGGAGGCTCTGTTAGCGCTGGGGATTCATACGGAGAGCGACGAAGCCCTTCACCTCAGAGCATTGCAGATTGCCCACCGTTTCGGGTTGCCGGCTGCCTACGATGCCCATTACCTGGCGCTTGCGGAGCGACTGGGGGCCGAGTTCTGGACGGCAGACCGGCGGCTTTTTCAGGCCGTAAAGGACCGCTGGCCCGGGATTTATCTCCTGGGAGCGGATTGATGGCCGTCGCTTGCCCCGCTTCCTGCTCCTTTGACCACGAAGGCCGATATGCCTCTGCCCCGCAAGGCCCTTCAGGAACTGACTCCCGACCAGCATGGGGGATTGGACTACGCCCGTCTACGGGCCGAGGGGCTCGCGCCCGACGAGGTGCTGGATTTCAGCGTCAACTCCAACCCTTTTGGCCCCCATCCGGCGGTCCGGGAGGCCCTGGCGGGGGTGGACATCGCCCGTTATCCCGACGGCGAGGCCGGCCGGCTCCGGGAGCGGCTGGCCGCGCTCTGCGGCCTCTCTCCCGACCGGGTTCTGGTCGCCAGCGGCACCGCGCAGGCCATCTGGCTGGTCGCCCTGGCCTACCTGGACCACGGCGACGCGGCCCTCATTGTCGGCCCAACGTTCGGGGAGTACCGGGTCGCCTGCCAGTTGATGGCCGCAGGCGTTTATGCCCTCGTCGCTTCGGAGGACCGGGGGTTCCAGCCCGATCCGGAGGCCGTCGCCGACCGGATTCAGGTCCTGCGTCCCCGTCTGGTCTGGCTCTGCAATCCCAACAACCCGACGGGGGTCTACCTGGGTCGGGAGGACGTCCTGCGCATCCTGGAGGCCTGTGAGCGGGCAGGGGCTCTGCTGGTTCTGGACGAGGCGTACGTCAACTTTGCCGATAGGCCCTGGAGTTCCGTTCCCCTGCTGGAGAGCGGGCACCTGCTGGTTCTGC
>DAOUBO010000106.1:0-3023 GCA_034432695.1 Anaerolineae bacterium
AAAGAGCCGGGGGGGGTAGGGGAAGGGGGGGGGGGGGGGCCCCCCAGCCCCTCCATCAGCCGCTGGAAGAGGGGCCGGAAGGCGAACTGGCCGGGTTTGACCAGGGCCCCGCGCCGGATCAGCCGGATAGGGGTGAGAAAGCGCAGGGTGACCACGGCGCCGGGCGGCGGCGCGGGCACGGCCGCGATCTGGTCGTGGGTGATGGGGACGTCGGGGACCTGGACCATCCGCTCGCCGGAGCGCAGGACGGGCTTCCGCTCTCCGGTGAGGGGGTTCTCGGCCCAGATTTCGCGGATGGCGAGGGTGCCCCGCCGCCAGCGGCCGTCCTCCTGCTCTGCCCGGCGTCCGATTCCGCCCCGCTCAAACTCGCTCGCCGCGAGGACGACGTAGGGGAAGAGCTGGAGGGCGCGGGCGTAGAGGGTGAGGCCAAACTCCAGCGGCTCCCCCGGCTCGTAGCGGAAGAGGAGCCGCCCTCCCCGCTCCTGCGGATGGCCGCTGCCGGGGAGGGGCGGCTGGACGGTGAAGGGGCGGGGGACGTCCCGGCCCCGGTCGCTGGCTGGGTCCAGGGTGCTCACCAGAAAGGCCACCGGGCAGGTGGCGACCAGGGGGCAGCGGGCGCACTCTTCGGCCTCGCGGTTCATACAAAAGCGGTTTCGGAGGGCGTGGAAGAGCGCGCCCCGGATGGCCGACCCCTGGTGCTCGTTCAGTTCCACCGGCGTCTGCACTTCGGCGACAAAGCGGAGACGGTGGGCGGTAAAGGAGCGCATTGGCTTAGCCCCCATACAGCAACGAACCGTAGCGGGCTACCAGCGTCTGGTTCTTCTTCAACCAGAACGGCGGGGCATAGCCACCGAAAACCGGCAAAAGGGAGAGAATTGCTGGATGGGGATGCCCTAGCAGGATCGCGTTTTCCGGAAAGTCCGTGTTGCACCAGCGGAATAGTTCGTCCGTTGGGATGTTTTTCAAGAGTGCGATGGATATCGTCCCTTGAGGAACGTTCAGGGCACTTTGCTGCTCCGTGGTAAGCGGCCACCCCAGCGTAGATTGTACCGGTGCTGCCGAAATACGGACTTCCCGAATTTGGCCGTAGCCCAGGCTGGACTTCTTACCCACCCCAACGCCGTCATCCCTCATTGTTTGGAGCAATCGGCCTACCCAACCTGGATCACCCCGGAAGTAGAAGCGATACTTCTGGGTGACAAGATGATATATCCGGTTGTCCAGCGCTTTATGGTCCCCTCGCTTCGGGTCCAGTTGGGCCGTCAGTTGAATCGGCTTGTGGGAATGCTGGGGAGGAACGCTCCGGCGGCGCAGTGGAATGTTGTCCACAACGGGGCGAAAGCGCTGCCCCTGCCTATCCAGGAAGTCGTCGCCAACCGGATACGCCGTCTCATCCGTCGTTGGGTCCACGGGCAGGCCAACCGAACAGTCGTACAGACGGCCCGCGGCGCCTGTTCCCGTGTTGCGAATGGGGATTTCCCGCAGCGGGACCGGAAAATCAATCCATCCGGCAGATGTACGAAGGGCATCATTCACCTGCCATAGATACTCCTGGGCCAGTTCCGGATGGGCTGCCGTCGCTTCCCGAACGCACCAGTAAAACGCGGCAAACTGCAGGATGCCATCCAGGTTGGGCAGGCCGGGCACCGGGATGTCGGCTTTAGTCTCCGCGACAATGAGCGGCGTCGCCAGTTCCAGAGAGAGCTCGTGAACCGTTTGATGGTCTATGCGATACTGCTGCCGCAACCGCTCTGCCTGGCCCCTCAGATGAGAGAAAGCCTCACCGTTCATAGCATCCTCCCCTTACTCGGACTCCTCCTGTACCTCCTCTTGCACCTCCTCTGCCTGAGTCTGGCCCTGATCCGGGCTCAGCACTTTCCGAATTTCGTCGGCCCGCTTCTGAACATCCTCCCGATAGGCTTTGAGAGCCTGGGCCAGCGTATCTTGCCCCTCCTCGTTGAGGGCCTTCAGCGCTTCATCGTCTAACCAGTACTCCTCTGGCGAGCCCGAAGAGGGTTGAAGCATCAGTCGGTAAACGAAGCGGACCCGCCCGTAGCCTGCTGCACTTCGCCCGCCGACAACCGGTACCTGAGCAAAGGCAATCAGCCCGTCCAGCAAGCAGCCCAGTTCCACCTCTGTCAGCGGGAATTTGGTCCCGATACGGTGGATCAGCATCGTGCCGCTGGCGATGCATTCCACATTGTAAATCATCTGCTGCGGAGGTGCATCCGGAGCGCGCTCGGTCAGTTCCACGTCTTTCAAAGCAACAGGGTTCTTGGAATCGTCCTTGCGGGTCAGTGGGCCTTCCTCGTAGGTGATTTCCGCCGCAGGAGGCAGAGAGCCTTCCAGTTGTCCCAGGCGTTGGATGAGGGGACTGCTCCCACCCTTCAATTGGGAAAGTTGTTCCTCAAGAATCGTCCGCGTTTCCCGGGTCACCGGAATCAAATGGGTGATGAAGATTTTGGAAGGCAACATCACGTTGCCGAAAGCCGATCCCCACACCCGCAGGAGCGGCACGGCTTGCATCAGTTGCTCCATTTGAGCACTCAGGTCGGAGCCTTTCTTCATCGTCCCACCGCTGAAAATTACACCGTAAACATCTGGGGTCATTGTGATCTTCTCGCCATCTCCCCTCACCATTTCCACGAAACGGTCGGCGATCAGGTCCCGCAACATCCCCCGGAAACTGTTGCCGGAGAGGGCAGGCACCCATACAGGTTGACCACCGTCCAGGACCTTCATCCGCTTGATTTTGGCAATCGTGCCGATCGTCTCCTCGGTGTGGATGATGGGCTCTTCGGCCTCAAAGAGGCCGATCATTTGGAACCGATAAAGAGTGGTGGTTGTCATGGCGTCACCTCCTCTGTGGCCTGATAGAATTTTTTGCTGAGCATAAGCAGGGGAACGGTCTCCTGCTTGACCCGCTGAAAAGCGCGTTCCCACATTTGCCGCTCTTCTTCATTGGCAGGGGGGGAGATACCTGCCATATTCCGGGGCATATTTGCTGTTCAATGCGGGTGAGA
>DAOUBO010000107.1:0-6538 GCA_034432695.1 Anaerolineae bacterium
CCACGAATTGCACGAATTTTATCGTTGAAAAATCCGCGTTCTTCCGCGTTCATCCGCGTCCCTTTAGAAGCCACGAATTGCACGAATTGCACGAATTTTAGAATCTGCGTTCATCCGCGTCCCCTTCCCAACCCCCGATACCGCCAGCGGACCTGCCAGACCCGCAGGGCGGCCTCTATCTGGACCCGCAGGCTCATCTTGGAGCGCCCCTTCCGCCGCTCCTCAAAGCGGATGGGGACCTCCCGAATCCGGTATCCCAGCCGCTCGCAGAGGTAGGCCATCTCCACCTGGAAGACGTACCCCTGGGAGCGGATCCGCTCCAGGCCCATGCCTTCCAGCGTCTCCCGCCGCCAGGCGCGGAAGCCGCCGGTGATGTCGTGGATGTGGGAGCCCAGAATCGCGCGAGCGTAGAAATTGCCCCACCAGGACAGCAGTCGCCGGTCCCAGCCCCAGTCCTCCGCGACGCCGCCGCCGGGGATGTAGCGGGAGCCGATGACCAGGTCAGATTCCGGGATGTGGGCCAGGAGCCGGGGGACGTCGGCGGGGTTGTGGGAGAAATCGCAGTCCATCTGGACAATGACATCCGCCCCGTCGGCCAGGGCCTGCCGGAAGCCGGCGATGTAGGCCCGCCCCAGCCCGCGCGGGCCGGTGCGGTGCAGGACGGCGACCCGACCGGGGTATTCAGCAGCCAGATGGTCGGCAATCTCACCCGTGCCATCGGGCGAGGCGTCGTCCACCACCAGCACTCCCAGGTCGGGGACCCCCAGGCCCAGCAGGGCCTCCACCATCGGGCCGACGTTCTCGGCCTCGTTGTAGGTGGGGAGTACAACGGTAATGCGCACAGGATCCCTCGCTTCGGGAAATTCTCTCTGAGCCACAAAGAACTGAACTTTGGATAAACCGCCGGGATGTAATTTCATTTCGGCCTACGGGCCACCCATATTTGGATAAACGCCGGATGTGGGCCGAAATTTCATTTCGGCCTACAGGCCACCCATATATATGGGCATCGGCAAATGGATAAAACCCGTATATGGAGCACGGGTAAGGCGCTCTCCCTGGCCCTTTCCGTTTGTCCAAAGTCCAGATTATATGCGAGATAAATCTTGCGCCACGGACCGATTTTCCATCGGCGCGATGGGAAAAGGAGAGAGTTGCGGCAGGCGACTCCGCCGCCTGCGCAAAACCTCCGCCTTTCCCCACCCCTCTCCATCAGCCCGATTGAGACGGAAAGCAGGCCCTTGTATGGCCCTGGCAGATGGCGCCTTCGTGGCGGGGAAAACGGGAAATGTTTGAATCGCTTACCGAACGACTTCAGGCCGTTTTCGGACGACTGCAGAAGCGGGGGGTCCTGCGGGAGGCCGACGTGGACGAGGCCCTCCGGGAGGTCCGTCTGGCCCTCCTGGAGGCAGACGTCCACTACCGGGTGGTCAAGGACTTCCTGGCCCGCGTGCGGGAGCGGGCGGTCGGAGCCGAGGTCAGCCAGGCCCTGAGCCCGGCCCAGCAGGTCATCAAAATCGTCTATGAGGAACTGGTCGCCACCCTGGGGGAGCCGGGGCGGCTGGAACTGAAGGGGCCAGCCCCCTACGTCCTGATGGCTGTCGGCCTGCAGGGCTCCGGCAAGACAACGACCGTCGCCAAACTGGCCCGCTACCTCCGGGAGCGGGGCCATTTCCCCATGATGGTCGCGGCCGACACCTACCGCCCCGCCGCCGTCACCCAACTGGAGGTCCTGGGGCGGAAACTGGACATCCCCGTCTACAGCGAGGGCGTGGAGGCAGACCCGCCGGACATCTGCGCCCGCGGCGTCCAGGAGGCCCGCCGACGGGGCTGCGACATCGTCATTCTGGACACCGCCGGACGGCTCCAGATAGACGAGGAGATGATGCGGGAACTGGAGGCCATCGCCCGCCGGGTCCATCCGGTGGAGATCCTCCTCGTCGCCGACGCAATGACGGGCCAGGAGGCAGTCAACATCGCCGACGGCTTCCACAAGCGGCTGGGGCTCACCGGGCTCATCCTCACCAAGGTGGACGGCGACGCCCGGGGCGGAGCGGCCATCAGCATGCGCGCGGTGACCGGCGTCCCCATCAAGTTTCTGGGGACGGGGGAGAAACTGGACGCGCTGGAGGTCTTCCACCCCGACCGGCTGGCCTCCCGCATCCTGGGGATGGGAGACGTCCTCACCCTCATTGAGCGGGCGGAGGCAGCCTTTGACGCCCAGCAGGCCCTCCGGATGGCCGAAAAAATCCAGAAGGCCGAATTTGACCTGGAGGACTTCCTGGAGCAACTCCGGCAGGTCCGCAGGATGGGGCCGGTGACCCAGATCCTGGAGATGATGCCGGGGATGGGGAAACTGGCGGGCTCCGTGGACCCCCGGGAAGCGGAGCGGCAACTGAAGCGCGTGGAGGCGATCATCCTCTCCATGACGCCGGAGGAACGGCGGAACCCCCGCATCCTGAACGCCAGCCGGAAGCGGCGCATCGCCCGCGGCAGCGGCACCACCGTGCAGGAGGTCAACGCCCTGCTGAGCCAGTACCGGCAGATGCAGCGGGTCCTCCAGCAGTTGGGCAAGAGGCGGGGCCTTTTCGGCCTGGGCCGGCTCTTCGGCGGTTAGGCTCCGGCCCCCTGCCCGGAGGCTCTTTTCAAAAACCGCAAAGGGCGCAAAGAGCGCTGCGTCCTTTGCGCTCTTTGCGGTGAAAGGGAGGATCGCAGAGATAGAATCCTTGCTTTCCCGCCTGAGCGGCGGGCTTCCCGGCGTACCGACGGAGAACGGAGTGAAGCGGCTCTACGCAGAACTGCAACGCGCCCTGAAAGGCTTCCTCTGGGGAACGGCCGTCGGCCTTCTGCTGATCGCCGCCCTCTACCTGAACCTCTGCCCCGCTGAGCGGTCGCATCTGAACGACTTCCTTTACCCTTCCTCCGACAAGCGGGCCCCGGTCGCGGTTGTTCTCGTGGGCGAGGAGGCGCTGCACCGCTACGGACACCCGGAGGGATGGTCCGCCGAACAGCATCAGGCTCTCCTCCACACCCTCCGACAGGCCGGCGCGCGGGTGATCGCGCTGACCTTTCCTGCCCCCCCTGGGGCCGAGGAAGCGCTGGCCTCGCTGGAGAACCCGGGGGACATCGTCCTCCCCGTCCTGGGCGCGGGGCCCTCCCGAACGGCAGAGGGCCGGCTTCTCTACCCCTACCTGGTGGGGCCGACGTCGGGCCGCTTTTCCCCAGGACACATCAACCTGCTGCCGGACGCGGACGGCGTCCTCCGCCGCATCCCCCTCTGGATCGGAGGGCCGGGGCGGACGGTGCCGGCCCTGGCCTGGCAGGCGGGCGCCCGCTACCTGGACGCCGACATCCCCGCCCCCACCGGCAGGGCCTTCGGATGGGAAGGCCATCTCTTCACCCCGGACCCCGCCGGCAGGGTGCTCTTCTATCCCTCCTCTGCGCCCATCCCCACCTACCGGCTGGAGGAACTGACAGCGCCCACCACCCCACCAGACCTCCTGGGGGGATCCATCGTCTTCGTCGGCCTGGAGACGGCGGAGAGAGCGGAGACCTACCGAACTCCGACGGGGGAGATGGATGAGGCCCACGTCCATGCGCAGGCGGCCACCGCGCTGATGCTGGGGCTGACCCTGACCCCCGTCCCCGCCGTGACCGCTGCGCTGACCCTGACGACCTCCCTTCTCGCGGGCTGGATGATGGCCCGCCTGCGCCGCGCTCTCCCTCTCGCGGCCGGACTGCTGAGCCTGGCCGGAGGCATCCTGCTGATCTCCCACCACCTCTACCGGACCCGATTCCAGGTGGACGTGCTCCCACCGCTTGCGGGGCTCCTGCTCTCCGGCCTCCTGACCGCCCTCTGGCGTTCCCGGGAGGAGCATCGCCGGGAGCGGCTCCTCCGAAGCCTCCAGGGACGCCTCTCTCCCCACCTGCTCACCCACCTCATCACCCGCCCTGAGAGCGAGCGAATCCTGGCGGCGGACATCCGATTCGTCGCCGTCCTCTTCGCCGACGTCCGGGGGTTCGTTCGCCTCACCGAAGGGCAGGACCCTCGCAAAATCCAGGAGACCATCAACGCCCACCTCGCCCAGTTCACCCAGGCCATCGTGGACTCCGGCGGCGTGGTCATCAAATACATCGGCGACATGGTCGCCGCGGTCTTCAACGCCCCCGTCTCCATAGACCGACCGGTAGACCAGGCCCTCTGCGCCGCGCTGGAGGGGTTGCGCCGCCTGCGCGAACTATGGGCCCGCAACCCCGATATGGTCCGGATGCCGATGGGGGTCGGGATCCACGCTGGGAACGCGGTCGTCGGGCTCCTCGGCCCCCTGGAACACCCGGAGTACGACGCGATTGGGGATACGGTCAACGTTGCAGCGCGGCTGAGCACCTACGCGCCTGCGGGGGAAATTTACGTGACCGAGGCGGTTGTCGCCACGGTGAAGCAAAACTGGAGATTTGAGCCAGTGGGGACCCTGCGGCTACGGGGACGCTACGAACCCGTCATCGTCTACCGACTGCGCGAGCCCACCCTCCACACCTTCGGAGGGGAGTCGTTCACAGCGCGGTTCTCCCCCGAATAGCCCCCGCCCTCACAGCAGCCAGGGGTTGAACCGCTTCTCCTGCCCGACCGTCGTCCGGGGGCCGTGGCCCGGATAGAGAACCGTCTCCTCGGGCAGGCTGAACAGAACGTTTGCAATGGACCGCATCAGCGTATCCCAATCCCCGCCGGGCAGGTCTGTCCGGCCCACGCCCATCGCGAACAGAACGTCTCCATCAAAGGCCACCCCCTCCTCCTGGACGTAGAACGTTACGCTTCCCGGAGAGTGGCCCGGTGTATGCAGGACTTTCAGGCGCAGCGACCCGACCTCCAGAACCTGGCCGTCGGCCAGTTCCAGGTCGGGCAGAGGGCTCGGCGGTATCGGCATCCCAAACCAGGACGCCCCGCCCCGGTCCTCCAGGATGGGCCGCTCCGCGGGGTGAACGGCCAGCGGCGCCCCCGTCGCAGCGACCACCTCCCCGTTGGCCGCCATGTGGTCAAAATGGCAGTGGGTGTTCAGAACGTAGCGGACCTTCAGCCCGGCATCCCGCACGGCCTTCAGGATCCGGCCTGCGTCCCCGCCGGGGTCAATAATGGCCGCTTCCTTCGTCTCCTCGCACCCCACGATGTAGCAGTTGGTCTGAATCGGGCCGACGACGAGGGTCTGCAGGAACATCGCCGCTCACACCTCCACGCGCGCTGCCCCCTCCAGGGCCTCCCGGGCCAGCGCGTCCATATCCACAGCCGACTCCGCCTGCAGGACCTCCTCCAGCCGGGGATGGGTTACCACCCGCCGGGGCATCAGGAACTGGCAGCAGTCGTCCCCCTCCATCAGCGAGAGAGGGAAAGTCCCGATCCGCTCCGCGATAGCGATGATCTCCAGTTTGTCCAGGCCGATCAGGGGCCTCAGGACGGGCAGGCCAGCCGCGTCCTCCACCACCGCCAGGCTCTCCAGGGTCTGGGAAGCCACCTGGCCCAGGGACTCCCCGGTGAAGATGGCCTTCGCCCTCTCCCGCTCGGCCAGCATTGTCGCCACCCGCATCATCAACCGGCGGTAGAGGATCACCCGGTAGGCCACCGGCGTCCGAACGGTGATTTCCCGCTGTTGCTTGCCGATGGGGACAACGTACAGATAGGGCTCCATCCCGTAGCGGACCAGAGTGCGGACGATCTCCCGCGCCCGCGCCTCCGACCCCATCCAGTTGCCAAAGGGACGGCTATGGAAGTGGATGGGGGTGACCCGACACCCTCGCTTGAGCGCGAAGTAGCCCGACACAGGGGAGTCTATCCCTCCGGAGAGGAGCAGGACGACCCGCCCGCTGGTCCCGACCGGAAGCCCCCCCGGCCCCTCCATCCGCCCCAGATAGACGACGGCCCGGCCCTTCAAAATCTCCACCCGGATATCCAGTTCCGCCCCTTTGAGGCGGACGGGCCACCCCGTCTTCTGCTGAACGGCGGCCCCCAGTTCCTGCTGAATCTGGGGGGAGGTCAGGGGGAAGGTCTTATCGTCCCGGCTGGCAGAGATGCGAAACGAAGCGACGGGCTCCGCCGGAAGGTTCTCCAGGATCACCTCCCGGATGGCCGCCATATCCGGCGTCGTCAGATATGCGGGAGCGAAATGCGCGATGCCGAAGACGGTGGAGAGCGCCTCGGCCCACTGCTGGGGCGACCAGGGCTCCTCCAGGTGGACCAGAATCCGGCCGGAGAGGCGCTCCGTCCGCCCCGCCTGCCCCATCGCCTCCAGACGGCGCTGGATGTTCCGGGCCAGCGTCCGCTCAAAGAAAGGGCGGTTCGCCCCCTTCAGGCCGATCTCCGCGTAATGAACGACGGCGTGTTCGGTGCCCCTCATCGGAGATAAATGTCCAGGATGTCCCGCAGCATCGTCGCCGCGGAAGGGAGGGGCGTCGGCTCGTCTATGGCCGTCAGAATCGTGCCGTAAATGTCGGTGTGGTAGACGACGCCCATCTGTTTGCGGCCCAGCCGGGTCAGGAAGTGGTCGCC
>DAOUBO010000108.1:0-2939 GCA_034432695.1 Anaerolineae bacterium
TGGGGGAGGGCGGGCCCCCGCGCCGCCCGCCACATGACCGCCGAGGAGGTCCTGGAGGTCGTCCGGCAGAAAACGCGCGCCGTCAATATCGCCACCGTCTACCGGACGCTGGACCTGCTGGTGGAGAAGGGGCTGGCGACCCGCACCGACCTGGGGGAAGGCCACGTGGTCTACGCGACGGTCCGGCACGGGCCGCACATCCACCTGGTCTGTCGCCGCTGCGGGCGGGTCCAGGAGGCCGACGCCGCCCTGCTGGCCCCTCTGACCGACGCCCTCCAGGAGCACTACCACTTCCTCTGCGACACGGGCCACCTGGCCCTCTCCGGGCTCTGCGAGGAATGCGAAAAGACGGAACACGGAATACGTGAAACGTGAAACGTGAAACGTGAAAGGAGGCCATCATGCTGCGGAGTGAAATCCTCCCATCCCCGACCCCCATGCACATCCCGGATGGGTTTCTGAGCATCGGGGTCATCGTTGTCTGCTGGGTGCTGAGCATCATCGGGATCGGGTTCGCGCTGGTGCGGACCCGGAAGGCGCTGGGGGAGCGGCAGGTGCCGGTCATGGGCGTCCTGGCCGCGTTCATCTTCGCCGCCCAGATGCTCAACTTCACCATCGCGGGCGGCACCTCGGGCCACTTCCTGGGGGCCGCGCTGGCGGCGATCCTCCTGGGCCCCTGGGCGGCGATGCTCACGATGACCACCGTCGTCGCCATCCAGGCCCTCCTCTTCCAGGACGGGGGACTGCTGGCCCTGGGGGCCAACATCCTGAACATGGCGATTATCGGCCCCATCGTCGCCTACGGCTTCTACCGGGGCGTGCGGACCCTCCTGGGCAACCGCAAAGGGAGCACGCTTGTGGCGGGATTCGTCGCCGCGTGGGTCTCCATCGTGATCGCCGCGATCGCCTGCGCGATGGAACTGGGCTTCTCCGGCACGTCGCCCATCGGCGTGGCGCTCCCCGCGATGGCGGGCATCCACGCCCTCATCGGCATCGGCGAGGGGCTCATCACCCTGGGCGCGCTGGCGCTGGTGGCCGCGACGCGCCCCGACCTGATAGAAGCCGAACGGGCGCCCGCCCCCGCCGGGATGCGCTGGGTCTGGGGCGGACTGGCGATCGCCATCGTGGTGGCCCTGTTCTCCCCCCTGGCCTCCCCGCACCCGGACGGGCTGGAGCGGGTGGCGGAGGACCTGGGCTTCATAGAGCGGGCGCAGGAGCCCTTCTACGAGGTCATCCCGGACTACGTCTTCCCCGGCATCTCCAACGAGGCGCTGGCGACGATCGCGGCGGGCGTTGTGGGGACCCTCATCGTCTACGGCGTCGCCGTCGGGCTGGCCGCGCTCTTCCGGCGAAGGGAACGGGCAGCGGCGTAGCCAGCGGAGCGCAGATGCCGACGTGCCCGGCAGTTCCGGAAGCGCCTGGCACGTCTATCCGGATTCCCATGCATCTCCACGCGCTGGATACCTACCTGCCCGGCGAGAGCCCGGTCCATCGGCTGGACCCCCGGGTCAAACTGGCGCTGACGGTGCTTTTCATCCTGACCGCCGCGCTGACGCCGGATCGGGCCTGGCTCATCTTCGGCCTGCTGGAGGCGCTGGTTCTGGCGGCCGCTCTGACCTCGCGGGTCGGGCTGGGGGTGGTCCAGAAACGGTCGGCGCTGGCCCTCCCCTTCCTGCTGGCCGCGCTGACGGTGGTCTTCGCCCGTCCGGGGGAAGTGGGGCCGGGGGAGGCCCTCCGCCTGCCCGGGGTGCCCTGGGCCGTCAGCCAGGCCGGGCTCTGGCGGTTCCTCTCCATCGTCGCCCGGTCGTACCTCTCGGTCCAGGCGGCGGTGCTGCTGGCGGCGACGACCCCGTTCCCCGACCTGCTCTGGGGGATGCGGGCGCTGAAGGTGCCGCGCGTCCTGGTCGCCGTGGGGGGCTTCCTCTACCGCTACCTCTTCGTCCTAGCCGACGAGGCCCGGCGGATGCTGCAGGCCCGGGAGGCCCGGTCCGTCGTCCCGGAGGGCCGGAAGGGAGGCGGCACACTGGTCTGGCGGGCCCGGGTAACCGGCGCGATGGCGGGGACCCTCTTCCTGCGGGCCTACGAGCGGAGCGAGCGCATCTGGAACGCGATGGTCGCCCGGGGGTACGACGGCGAGATACGGGTGCTCTCCACCCCCGTCCTTCGCCCGGCGGACTGGTGGGCCGGGATCGGCGGAGGGCTGGTGCTGCTCCTTCTCCTCGTCGTCGCCCGGACGGGGCTGTGATTCCCACTGTTCCATCCCGCCAGACAGGAGGCAGAATGTGTGAGGCGAAGGTCTATGTGGCCGGCGACCCCACCGGGAAGCCGGTGATGGAAGAGGTCATCCTGCTCCAGCCGGAGGGGGACGGATACCGGCTGACCGGCCTTCTGGGGGAGCAGAAGTGGGTGCGCGGCCGGATTGAGCGGATTGACTTCCTCCGGCACACCGTTTATCTGACCGCTGACCATTGACCACTGACCACAGGGAAATCTTATGGACGAACTCACTTCTGCAAATGACCTTGTCCGACTGCGGCTCCTGCTCCCTCACTGGATAGAACACAACGAGGAGCACGCGGAGGAGTTCCGGAAGTGGGCCGAACAGGCCCGGGCGGCCGGGGAGCCCCACGTGGCCGACCACCTGCTGGCGGCGGCCCGGGCGCTGGCCCAGGCCAACGAGGCGCTGCAGGGGGCGCTGGACCACCTGGGCGGCGCGTCGGCGTCGCCGGGGCATGAGCATCCGGGGCATCCCCACGCACATGGATGAGCCCCGGCCTATCCGGCCATCGCGCTCAAACGGCGCAGCAGGCTGTCCAGCCGCAGGAGGTCGTTGCTCAGGAGCCGGGTCAGTTCCCGGCCGGCCTCTATCAGGAAGAGCCTGCGCTCCTGGGGCGGGGGGGGATCGGGCGGGACCCCCCCCCGCGCCGCGGGGACACACG
>DAOUBO010000109.1:0-14369 GCA_034432695.1 Anaerolineae bacterium
GACGCGCAGCCCGTTCGCCTCTGCTTTGGCGACGCCGTTTGCATACGGGCCAGCGCCCTGACTCCGGAAGGAGACCCGGGTGCCTACTGGCTCACCCTGTACTGGCAGGCCCAGCCCGGGCCGCGCCCTGACCTCTACGCCCGGCTCCGGATGCGCGGTTCGGACGGCTCCGCGCTCCTTGAGAGCGAGTTCTGGCCAATTCCCTTCTTCTCTACCGTTGCGTGGGACCCGGCACAAATCTATGTTACCCGTCATCCGCTCCAGGTGCCCCCGGGCACTCCGGCGGGGGCATACTTCCTGGAGTTATCCCTCACCGTTGGCCGGGCATAGGCGTTCACTATACTACAACCGTATTTTGCCTTCAAGTGGGGTCATAACCACCCCTGGAGGCTACTTCAGAGCATCCGGAGTAGGGGCCTGGCCCTGAAAACCTGCCTCCGTGGGGAGCGGGGAGGCCCTGTTCAACTATCTACGGTTGTAGTATTAAAGGCGGTTACCGGAAATTGACGCTAGGATACATCACCCTAGAGGTCTACCATGAGGCGACGATCCGTTTTTGAGCAGACGCTTTTGCTGGCCGCTCTCTTAACCGTCTCTCTTATCGTTACAGTACTTTACGTCTCCACGTTGATGACGGGGATCAGCGGCTGTTCCCACGAATACTGTATAGATGTTGGGGAATTTCAGGTGGCACTGGCACTGTGGGGGACGGTCCACTATACTGGGTATCCGCTGTATATGCTGCTGGGTTCCCCCTTCGTCACAGGGCTACGCCTTCTGGGAATCCCGCCCGCGACGGGCGCTTCCCTGTATTCCACGGTATGGGCTGTGCTTTCTGTTAGCATACTGGTACTCCTGATCCACCGGATTAGCAAGAACGTCTGGGTGGCAGGTGCGCTCGGCTTGCTGTTTGCGACTCTGGAGCCTATATGGGTCCACGGAGTCATTGCTGAGGTGTATAGTCTTGGCGCTTTCCTTTCCCTCGTTATGCTTTACCTGGCCCTGGATTTGAGGGAACGCTGGTCCGACAAAAAGGGATGGCTGTTGGCTCTCGTCGGAGGAATGGGGGTCGCCCACCATCGTCTGTTGGCCGTCGTGCTCCTCCCTATCGGCATTTTTCTTCTGCCCACGGCTCTTCGTGCTTGGAGGGGTAGGCGGCCCATCTCCGTGATAGGCTGGCTGATGGCCGCTTTCCTTGGCTTTGTCGCTGGGTTTCTGCCGTATTTGGATATTCCTCTCCGGATTCGGTTGGGCACCTTATGGTTCTACAATCGGGCGGATACCTGGGACGGCTTCCGGCAAATTTTCTGGGCCCGGGAGGTCTCTGGGTCGTCGATGAGATTCACTGTGATCGGGGGGGAGTGGATTCTTGCCCTCCGGATGGTTGTCCAGACTTTGATTTTGGATCTGAGTGTGCCAGGCCTCTTCCTGATCGGGGGGATGACCCTGCGCGGGCTATGGTTCCGCGAGACCCGTCCTTTCACCCTGTTGGCCGCGTCGCTGGGAATCCTTTGCCTGGTCCCCGCCGCTATCTTCATCCGGGCGGGGCTCTCGCTGCCCCCCCTGCTATACACCCTGATATTGATAGGGGCGTGCCTGCTACTGGGGCTGAACCTGGGAAGGCTGCCGCCCCGGGTCTCTCGCGTCAGCGTCATTCTATGTCTGTGCTGGGCTGGATGGCTTGGGGTGAAAAACTACCCCTTTGTGGTCTCTCTCACGCGCGACCCAGCCGGGGCAAACTACATAGCCACGGTAGAGCAGGTCGAGGCCCCACCCGGTTCGGTCATTATGGCGCCCTGGGGAGGAAGTTATTTTGCACTGGCTTATGCGCAGCGCGTGGAAGGCCGGATGACGCAATGGGAAATCGTAGACCACCGCGCGAATTTCCAGGAATTGCTGGCCGAAGACCCCTCGCGCCGGGGAATCTACACCCACTTCAGTACTCTCTACCTTTTCGGGCCTCAGTGGTGGGCTGAGCGGCTTGGGACGCCCCTGAGAATCACCTCGGCCGGGCCAGAGATGGTCTTCCTCACCGCTCAGCCTCTGGATCCCCCTGTGTCTCCGGGCCTCCTCCTGGGGGATGGGATCGTTCTGAACGGGTGGGATGTCCGGTACATCCGGCCCGATGCTCTTCACGTCGTCCTGTACTGGAGCGCCGTCCAGAGGCCCTCCAGAAATTACAGCACCTTTGTTTACCTGACGGACCGGGATGAGATTACCCGACCCGAGGACCTAATCGCGCAGGTGGATTACCGGGCGCCCGTTTACGGCTGGTATCCAACTCCAGAATGGATGCTCGGTGAGGGAATTCGCGAGGACCGTGTAATACCTTTTCCATCCCAGCGGATCCCCCAAACGCTCTTTATCGGTATGTACTGGCAGGACGAAAATGGAGTTTTCCACTACCTGGGTAAGGTCAGGCTGAAACGGACTGGAAACACATGGATGCTAACACCCTGATCCCTCACCTTCGCACTGCCCGTCTCCGGGATGGGCTTTGCCTGCTCTTCCTGGCGGCCGCGACGGCCCTCTTCTTCTGGCCCCTCTGGGTTGCCGGATACCGTTTCCCCAAAGGGAGCGGCGACCTCTGGGGGCAACTCTACCCGGTCTGGTCTTTCGTGGCGGAGTGGCTGCGGCGCGGGGTGTTCCCCCTCTGGGACAACCGGATGATGGGGGGAGACCCCATCCTGGCCGAGGGGCAATACGGCCTGCTGAACCCCCTGAACTGGCTCCTTTTCGGGGCCTACCCGATCCCCCAGGGACTGGTCTTCCTGCGGGGAGCCCTTTCCCTCTGGCTGGCGGGGGTCGGGATGTATCTCTACCTTCGCCGTTCCCCTCTCTGGCGGCTGGGGCGGGCTTCGTCCCTGGTCGGCGCCGTCGCCTATATGTTCGCCGATCCCTTCATCGTCCATCTGGGTCATCCCCAATTCAACGACGCGATGGCCTGGCTACCCTGGGCGCTGTGGGGCGTGGATGGAGCGGCCCGAACGTCCCGCTCCATCCCCTGGGGATCTGGGGCTGTGGCGCTTCTTTTGCTGGCCGGACATGGACAGGCCTCCCTCTACGGGGCCATTACCATTGGGCTGTACGCTCTCTGGCAGATGGCGGAGGGGGGATGGCCGGGAGGCATCCGCCGGTTCGGGCGGCTGGTGCTGACTGGAGCAGTCGGGATCGCCCTGGCTGCGCCGGCGCTGCTTCCCGGTATAGAGCGTCTTCCCTTTACGGACCGGGCGGGGGTTTCCCCAGAACTCCGCTATGGGTTTGAGTTCCACCCGGAAATGCTGGTGGATTTTCTGACCCCGTTGTTTCATGGAAGGGGGAGCGATCAATTCTGGCCGCCGTGGGAGAGAGTGGAGAGCGGGTATGTAGGAGCGGTCGCCCTCTATCTCTCCCTGGTGGGGCTGGCTGGAAACCTTCGCTCATGGCGCGCCTGGGCACTGGTGGGATTGGGTGGGCTGGCCTATACTTTTGCACTGGGCCACCACGGCCCTCTGTACCCGGCGCTGGCTCACCTGCCTCTGTTTGCTGAGTCCTGGAAAACGGGACGAGCGATCTTTCTCCTTTCTCTTGTGCTGGCTATCCTGGCTGCCCTGGGGATGGAGCGGTTGATCCGATCCCCTCACAGGTGGCTGCTTGGCCTCTGGATGGCGGCGCTGGTCCTGGGTGGTATCTGGACCTGGCTGCAGGCGCCTCGCTGGACCGGAGTAGTTCCAGATGGCGTTTACCGTGCTCGCGCCCTTGCCGGTCTTCGCTTCGCCGCATTGCTGGCGGCGGTTTCGGCCTTTCTGGGATGGGCGACCAGCCGGGGAAGACACTGGGCACGGTCGGGCCTGATCCTGTTGCTCCTGACCGAACTGGTCGCGCTGGGGGCCCTGGCCGAAACCGAGCCAGCCCCTGGAGCAGGCGAAGACCCTCATCGCGAAGCCCGGTCCTTCCTGCGCGCCGATCCCGGCTGGTTCCGGGTGGATGTGGACCCCATCGCGCGCGGCCTCTGGTCGCCGGCCAGCCTTCAGGCGGAAGGGTTTGAGGTTGCCCAGGGGACCGGGAATCCGATGGAACTGCGGGAGTTCAACATCCTGCGCTGGAGGATCCCCTCGGCCACCCACCCCGCCTACCGGATGCTGGGCGTCAAATACATCATCGTCCCCAAGGGATCCCCGCCCGGCGGCGAGGGAATCTGGCCCGTCTTTGTGGATGACCCCACGGTGGATATCCACCTCAACACCCTGGCCCTCCCGCGCGCCTGGCTGGTCTACCGGACGGAGGGGGTGGGGAGTTACGGCGAGGCGCTGGAGCGGGTGCTGGACGAGAACTTCCGCCCCGAAGAGGTGGCCATCATCCAGGACGGCCCCCGCCTGGAGGGCGCGGGACAGGGGAAAATTGAGGTAGGCTACTACGGTCCCAACGGCGCGGTCTTTTTCGTGGAGACGGACGCCCCGGCCCTGCTGATCCTCTCCGATACCTTCTACCCCGGCTGGCAGGCGGAGGTGGATGGTGAGCGAGCGCCCATCTACCGGACCAACGCCGTGTTCCGGGGCATCCTCGTCCCGACTGGAAAGCACCAGGTAGAGATGGAATTTCGTCCTGCCAGTCTTCGGTGGGGCCTCGGCCTGTGGGGTATGGGGCTATGGGTTCTGATTCTCGGGGCCACATTGCGACGGCTACGTAGAGGGTGCGGATGAGGTTCCGGCAGTTTGTCCTCTGGATACTGTTGCTCCTGGTGGTTTGGGGGATATGGTTGCACCGTCTCGCGGCCCGCGACCTCTCTTTTGACGAGGTAGCAACCTGGTATATCGCCCAGCGGCCGATCCTGGAGATGCTCCGCTACTTACGGGAAGCTGTCTATGAGCATCCGCCGGTCTACTACGCCCTGATGAACGTCTGGATACGGCTCACTGGGGCCGAGGAGTTTGCCCTGCGGTCGTTTTCCGTGTCGGTCGCGCTCCTTGCACTGCCCCTGGCGGGTTGGGCCGTGCGCCGGACCCCGGCAGGGGTAGGGCGTGGCCTGATCCCGGCCCTGCTTCTGGCCGCGATGCCGGGGTTTGCTTACTACGCCCGCACCGCCCGGATGTACGCTCTGGGGGTGGTCTGGGTTGTGCTCTCGTCCGGCGTCTTTCTCCGGGGATGGCTCAACACCCGCTCCTGGCCCCGCTGGCAGGCCATCTTACTGCTGGGAGGTGTTCATCTCCTGGCTCTTTTCACCCATTACTACCTGCTGTTTCCGATCCTGGTCCAGCCGCTTATCCTTCTGCTCCTGCGGCGCTGGCGGCCTCTGGGGGCATGGCTGGCACTCCATACCTTCCTGGCGCTTCCGGGCCTGGGGTGGATTGCCATCGCACCGGGCCTTCAGGAAAGCGCGCGAGAGTTGCGCCTCCTTTTTCAGGCCCCCTCCGCGCCGACGGTGGCTCATCTTCTTCGTCTCCTCATCTTCAGCCAGGAGGTCCGCCCCCCTTTATCAACCCTGTATTTTTTCCTGACACTGGCCGGCCTGGGGCTTCTTCTGGCGGCTATCCTCAGCCGATCGCGCACGGCCGTTCTCTGGTTGCTCTGTGCCGTGGTTGTACCTCTGGTTATGGTTTTCCAGTTGCCCCGTGTTCCGGCCGAGCGGTACGTTCTCTTTCTCCTTCCGCCTCTGGCGTGGTCCTTAAGCCTGTTTCCTACCGCGCTGTTTCGGCTACCAGGGTCCTGGCGCTGGTTCGCCGTTCTGGTCTCTCTGGCCCTGGCAGGGGGGCTCTCCACCAACGGGCTCTCCCACGTGGTCAACCCCCGCCCTGGAGGGTATGGCCACACTCTGATGCAGATTCGGCTCTGCGCTCAACCTGGAGACGGGGTTCTCTTTTACGGGCCCTGGCAATGGCTGCTGTTCCGGTATTACGACCCTGGAGGCCTGCCCCCCATCACCACCCTGCCCCCCCAGGCACCGCCCCGGCTTTCCCCTGAGGAAGCGGAGCCTGTGCTGGAGGACCTGATACGCCGATACGACCGTTTATGGGTTGTGCCGGCCGCCGTAGACGATGTGGATCCCCCGCATTTTGTGGAGGGTTGGCTAAATACCCATGCTCATCCGGTGTGGCGGACGGCCGAATTTGCCCTCTATCTGCCCCCTCTCCCGGCGGGTGGGCCCTCCCATCTGGTCGGAATGGACTTTGGCGACGCTCTGCGGCTGGAGAGCGTGGAGTGGGAGGCGCTCGCCCTTCCCGCTGGCTCCCATCTGCGGTTTACTCTGTATTGGAGGCCCCTCCGGCCTCTCCCCGGCAACGTGCGAGTCAGCCTGATGCTGAGGGACCGTTGGGGGAACACCTGGGACGAGGCTCACGTCGTTCCGGGCGAATGGGCCCATCCCCCTTCCCGGTGGAAGCCCGGGAGCCTTGTCCTGGATCGCCAGGGCCTGACTATCCCGGCCGGCGCGCCGCCGGGAGAGTATGCCGTTTACCTGTTTGTCGCGGACGAACAGACCGGAGAAATCCTGGAAACGCCAGCGGGGGCGGAGATCGCGCTCTTCTCCCTGAACGTAGGAGAGCCGCCGGTAGAGCAGGCGTCAGCGGACCTCCGTTGCGCTCTCCCAGAGTTTTCCCCGACTACCTTCTGCTCGCCGGACGGCGCACACTGCATTACCCTGGTCGGGAGTGGAAATTCCCAAAAGGTTTACCCGGCTCATCCCCTCCTGGTCACTCTCCACTGGACGCTCTCCAATGGGACATCCCCGGACGTCTCACTGCGACTGGAGATTGTATCCTGGCGAAATCTCCTCGGAGGTGTTCCCCTTACCAGCGAGACGATTCCGGTTCTCTCTGAGTATCCGCCCTCCCGATGGCTGACAGGGCGCCTGGTGACCCAGAGAGTTCATCTCCCGATCCCGGTGGATATGCCCGCCGGTCCGGCCCAGCTGCGGTTGTCGGTCATAGGGCCGGATGGGACATCCTGGCGGACTTCCAGCGGGCGATCGTCTATTCCCCTCTCCACCCTGGTCATCCAGCATCGTCCCGTTCTCCGATATATGCCCTGGGGAGTCCGACACATTCGCGTCGCTTTCGGCAACGCGGTGGAACTCCGGGGGTATCGGGTGGAGGGGGAAGCCCGTCCCGGCGGGACGCTACGGTTGACGTATATCTGGTACGCGCGGGAGCGCCCGACTGCGATCTATGCCGTCTTCAATCATCTGATGACGGTGGATGGGGTGCTGGTTGCCCAGCAGGATGGCTGGCCCCGGGAAGGGAACTGGCCGACCACCTTCTGGCTACCGGGAGATTACGTGGAAGACCACTATGTTCTGACGATTCCTCCAGATGCGCCTTCGGGTCCATATCGTTTATCTGTCGGGATGTACGATGCTACGACAGGAGAACGATTACCTGCAGTACAGGAAGGCCAGCGCCTTCCAGAGGACCGGCTGTTTTTACCGCTGCCAAACAATGGAGGTTGAGGAGGCATCCGATGGGCCGTTATACCCGATGGCTTGTCCTGGTTTGCCTGCTCCTGGCCTTTGGCCTCCGGGTCTACCGGCTGGAGGGGCAGGAGATCTGGGGGGACGAGGCGTACTCCATCACGATGGCTTCGTGGTCGTTTTCCCGCGCGACCTCGGCAGGGGTGGACACGCACCCCCCTCTGTACCCTGCCGTTCTTTGGGGGACGGTCCGGTTGGCCGGGAAAACCCCGTTTGCCGTTCGCTTCCCATCGGTGCTGGCAGGATGGGTGACCGTGGCTCTGATATATCGGTTGGGGAGAGCCGCCGACAAAAGCACGGCCCTGTGGGCGGCGGGCCTGGCGTCTACTTCTGCCCTGCTCGTTTACTATTCGCAGGAAGCCCGGATGTATGCGCTTTCTCTGATGGGCGCAGCAGGGTCTATGCTCACTTTCTGGCTGGCTCTGGAGGCTCAGCGGAACTCTCGTCCTGTTCCGGTCAGCCTCTGGGGGATGTACGTTTTCTCTTCGTTGATCGCCGTTTATAGCCACTACTACGCCTTCGCTGTGTTGCTGGCTCAAGCGTTCTTTGTGCTCCTCATCGCGGCGAAGGACCGAAAGTGGCTTCCGGTTCTCCCCTGGCTGGTTTGCTGGGTGGGGATGGCTCTCTGCTTCCTGCCCTGGGGGCTGGAACATTTCCGGTTTCTGAAAAGCAAGGCTTCTGCCCGCGTTGAGGAGTGGAGCCTGGCTAAATTAGGGGAAATCAGTGAGCGTACCTTGCTGGCCTACGCAGCCGGGAAAACCCTCCCTGCCGCAATCCGGGGATGGGGCTGGGGCATCGTCGCCGTTGGTCTGGTGGGGCTGGGAAGACTTCTGGCACTGGGGAAAGGCCGGCTGGTCGGATTCCTCTCCTTGATGCTGATGGTCGGCCTCCTGTTTGCCTGGACCGTCAATCCGGTGATGCCGTTTTTTGAAGAGCGGTATCTGCTGGCCTGCGCTCCGCCGTTTCTACTGCTGACGGCCGCAGGACTATCCGGCCGAAAGCAAGAGGGGTGGATAGGAGCCGTCTGCGGTGCTGCGATCGTAGGCCTGAACGGCCTCTCTCTCTGGCATTACCATTTTGACCCCGCTTTTCACAAGGGGGAATACGGCTCGCTGATGGCCGATATCGCGAGCCAGGCTCGGGCAGGGGACGTCCTTCTGCTCAACAACCCTCTCCAGGGATCGCTTTTTGAGTACTATCATCCTGAGGGGATTCCGTACCGCTTTATCCCCCGAGAAGTCCTGCTCACGGACGAAGAGGCAGACCGCTTTCTTGGAGAAACAACAAAGGGTTACCGGCGGGCCTGGCTGGTGGATTTTGGGAATCCCCTGGAATACGACCCTTCCCTCCGAGCGCGGGCCTGGCTGGCTCGCCATGCATACCTGGGGCTTCGGCGGGATTATCTGGGCGCCACTCTTTCCCTGTTTATCCTGAATCCTCCCGCAGGCATAGAACACCCGGCAGACTGGATTCTGGGGGATGAAGTGCGTTTGCGCGGGTATTCGCTGAAAGAAGAGGCCCATCCGGGGGACTTCCTGCTTCTGACGCTCTACTGGGAGGCCCTTCGTCCGATGACTAACTCCTATACCGTCTTTGTCCATCTGATGGATGCCGAAGGGCGCCTGGTCGCCCAGATAGATGGACCGCCTGCAGGTGGCACCTTTCCCACCAGCGCCTGGCGGCCTGGGGAGACCGTGGCAGACCATTACGCTGTTCCGCTCCCTGCGGACCTCTCTCCGGGCCGGTACCGGTTGAACGCAGGGATGTATCTCTGGCCGGAGATGCGACGGCTGCCGGTGATCCAGCAAGGACGCGAGGTCGGGGACGTGATCTCTCTGGGATTCGTGGAGATTCGCTGAGAGGTGGAGAAATGGGCAAAAGCACACCCTGGGCAATGATTTTCGTTCTGCTCCTTGGAGCATTGCTTCGCTGGAGCACCATTGGGCCGATGTCCAATATGTTAAGTTACGACGAGGCGTATTACGGGCTGGACGCGCTCTCTTTGATGGAACATCCCCGCCTGACTCCTTTTCTGCCAGCCAATCATGGCAGGGAGAGCCTCTGGTGTTATATTCTGATCCCTTTTATCGCCATTTGGGGGGCTCAACCGTTTGCCCTGCGATTGGCCGCGTCGCTCACAGGGCTACTGACCCTGGCTGTGATGTACCGTTTCAGCGCGGAAATCCTGAATCGGCGGGCGGCCCTCTGGGCCACGCTGGCTCTGGCTATCTGCCAGTGGCATGTGCATCAGAGCCGTATGGCTATACGGGCCATTCTCCTCCCTTTGATCGGTACTCTGGTCTTTGGAACCCTGCTGTGGGCCCTCCGAACCAACCGTCGTTCCCTGTGGGCCCTCTCCGGAGTATGGCTCGGGCTGATGTTGTACACCTACTTCTCTTCCGTATTCTGGATCGCCATTGGCCTGTTTATCCTGGGCTGGGAGTATTTGATCCGGAAAAACCGGCCAGGCCCATCTCTGGCTATCTTTATTGCAATCACGCTGTTCCTGCCAATGCTCATCTACGGAGTCTTGCACCCTCAGGACATCTTTCAACGCCCGGAAATGGTTCGGATCTCATCGGTGAGCGATTTCTGGCAAAACCTGCGGCTGTGGGGACAGGCCTGGTTTAGTGAAGGAGACCCTGATGCCCGCTATAATCCGACTCGTCGTCCTGTAGTGGATGCGGCTCTGATTCCCTACTTTTTGTCGGGACTTATCTTCCTGAAGTGGGGAGTTCGCCAGCGCCAATATATCCTGCTGGTCATCAGCCTGGCCGTTGCGTCGCTCCTTCCCTCTCTGCTGACGCAACATGCTCCCCATTTTCTGCGAGCCGTGGGATTGGTCATACCCGTTGCGCTGATCATTGGCCTCGGTGCCTGGGGTTGGGAAACACTGGCCTACCATCTGCAGTTAGGGAGAAGGGTCTTACCGCTCTTGCTCCTCCCTTATGTCCTGGCCGGCGCGGCGACCTGGAGGGAGGTTGATAATCGGTGGATGCACCACCCTGAGGTCTTCACCCTGATGGAACAGCACGTTAATCAAGCCAGCAACTTCATACGAAACGGGATCCCATCCGATACCCCTGTATACTTTTCCCCTTTCTCCCTTTCCCATCCGGTGGTTGCCTTCCGCCGGGCCGACCTGGCCCCCCGGCCCGTCGGCGCTTTTGACAGCCATATTTGCCTGGTAGTTCCTGAAGTTCCCGCTGTGTATGTATCTGTT
Source organism: Anaerolineae bacterium (assembly GCA_034432695.1). Taxonomy (GTDB): domain Bacteria; phylum Chloroflexota; class Anaerolineae; order B4-G1; family DUEL01; genus SpSt-77. The sequence goes on from DAOUBO010000109.1 coordinate 10,668, forward strand.
AGTCTGTACGAGCCGGACTTCCAGCAAAAACTTGCGCGCTGGGCCGATGTTTCTCTTGTTTTTCGCGACCCCGATCAAAATCCTCCCCGTTACGCTGTTTTCCGAACAGTTCCCCGATTGGATGCTTGGGCCGGGAGTGAAGAGCAGCGCGCTGTGTTTGGTGACGAAATTGAGATACAATTGATGGAACCGATTCCCACCGAGGTCAAGAAAGGGGAAACGATCACTGTTTACCTAGGGCTTCAGGCGCTGCAATCGTTGGAGAAGGTGTACAGCGTATTTGTGCATCTTTACGGCAATCCGCCACCCTGGGAAGGAGGGCCATTATGGGCTCAGGGAGATAACCTTGTGTGCGAGCCCTATCCCTCCATACTGTGGCGTACGGAAGAGTGGATACTTCAACCTTTCTACCTGCATATTCCTGGTGAGATACCAGCAGGCCAATACATGGTTGCCATCGGTGTGTATGAGGCACCGGCTGGGAATCGTCTGCCCCTTCGCAAGGCGGGAAACGAGCAGGATTTTTGGCCATTGCAAACCCTGGAGGTTATCCCATGAAGCCCGATCGTTTTTCCATATCTCTGCATTGGGCCCTCATCGGCATCCTGTTATGCGCTACCTGGCTTCGGTGGAGCAATCTGGCTCCGATGTCCGATAAACTCTGCTACGATGAGGCGTATTATGGTCTGGACACTCTTGCCCTGTTAGAGCATCCAAGGCTCACTCCCTTCTTGCCAGCCAACAATGGCCGGCAAAGTGGGTGGTGCTACTTTCTGATGCCCTTTGTAGCAATTTTTGGCGCAACTCCTTTTGCTCTTCGTCTGGCATCAACCGTCGTCGGGATCCTGACCGTGGCAGCCGCCTATCAGATGGGCCGTGAGCTGTTATCTCCGACCATTGCCGCCTGGGGGGCGCTTTCCCTGGCCGTGCTCCCATGGCATGTTCGCCAGAGTTATATGGCTATGAGGGCAACTCTCTTCCCTCTCATTGGAGTTCTGGCCTTTGCCGCGTTGCTCCGGGCTTTCCGGCGGAACCGGCCAGGAGAATGGATGAAGGCTGGGCTCTGGATAGGCTTGCTGATGTATACCTATTACTCCGCCATAGCTTGGATTCTTTATGCCTTTTTGCTGATGGCAGCGGGGTTGATCTGGATACCCCGCTTCCGACGAGGTATCACACTCACTTTCGGTGTGACCGCTCTCCTGTTTCTACCCATGGCCCTGTACGCATATCTCCATCCCCAGGAAGTCATACAACGACCTGCTGTGGTCGCTGTCTTAGACCTGCAGGACATCTGGACGAATTTCCGCTTGTGGGGAAAGGCATGGTTCGGGCAGATAGATCCGAACAATCCATACTTTATGAGTGGCCCAGCGGTGCCTGCTGTACTTGCCTTGCCTTTTGTCATTGGACTGATAGTCTTACCCCTTCATGCAAGGAAAAGGGACTCCCTATTCATTGCCGGATTGGCCCTTTTCTCATTTATTCCCTCTCTTATCAGCGATGAAGCCCCCCATTTTATGCGCGCGATCGGGTTATCCGTTCCTGTCGCTTTTTTCATTGGAGCAGGACTATGGAAGATCACTCTGCTGATTCGCCGCTGGACGCGAGGCCCGCTGATGTTGATCTCTATGTGCCCTTCTGTAGTTCTCGCTGGTATGGCTGGTCTTGGGGCGTATCGCTACATTCGCTACGCCTGGGTATCCCACCCTCAAGTTTTTATCATGATGGAGCAACACGTGAATGAATCGGCCAACTGGATCAAGACCCACGTTTCACCGGATACCCCGGTCTACTTTTCTCCTTTTGCCCTCTCCCATCCGGTGGTCGCCTTCCGCCGGGCCGACCTGGCTCCCCGGCCTGTCGGCGCCTTTGACAGCCACCTCTGCCTGGTGGTGCCGGAGCGGCCCGCGGTCTACGTCTCCGTCACTCTCTACGAGCCCGACTTCCAGCAGAAACTTTCCCGCTGGGCCGAAACCTCCGTCCTCCTCCAGGACCCGGGCGCCAGCCCGCCCCGCTACACCGTCCTCCGGACCGTGCCGAAGCCGGAGTTTCTGCAGAACCCGGGGGTGGTCCGGGCCGTCTTCGGGGAGCAGGTGGAGGTGCGCCTCCTGGAGCCCATCCCGGCGGCCGTCAGCGCCGGGGAGACCCTCTCCGTTCCGCTGGCGCTGCGGGCCCTGCAGCCGCTGGACCGGGCCTACAGCCTCTTCGTCCACCTCTACGGCGACCCGACCCCCTACGAAGGCGGCCCGCTCTGGGCCCAGACCGATGGCCCTCCCTGCGAGCCCTATCCCTCCCTCCTCTGGCGGACGGAAGAGTGGGTGTTGAACACCTTCTCTCTGGCCCTCCCAGCCGACCTCCCTTCCGGCCGTTATCAGATCGGCCTGGGCATCTACGATAGCGCCACCGGCGTCCGCCTGGCCCTGCCAGGGCACGCCCACGACTTCCTGCCCCTTCCGCCTGTGGAGGTCCGCCGATGAGGAGCAATACGGAGCCGAGAGAAGAGGCGGGGAGAAAACGGCGCCGGCTTCCCGACCTCTGGTTCTGGAGCATCCTGGCCCTCGGCCTTTTCCTGCGCGTCGCCTGGCCGACGCTGGCGGAGTTCAAACTGGACGAGGCCACGGTGGTCCGCCGGGCGATGGCCATCGCCTGGAAGGGCGACCTCCCCGTTGCCGGTATGGGCTCTTCCATCGGCATGGCCAACCTCCCTCTCACCCTCTATCTGGTCGCGATCCCGCTCCGGATATGGGATGACCCGGTGGCGGCCGTCATCCTCACTGGCCTGGTGAACGGGCTGGCTGTGGCGGCCTGCTACGGGCTGGGAAAGGACTATCTCAACCGGAATGTGGGCCGGATCGCCGCCTTCCTGTTCGCCGTGAATCCGTGGGCCGTCCTCCTGGGCCCGCAAAATCTGGCCCAAGACCCTCCCCCTGGTCACCGTCGCGTTCATCGCAGCGCTTCTGGCGACATTTGTCCGCCAGCGCCGGTGGGCGCTGGCCGGCGCGTTCGCTGCCCTGGCCGCGCTGATCGGCCTCCAGCTGGAAGGGCTCGCGTTCATCCCCGTGCTGGCTCTCTGCCTGCTGGCCTTCTGGAAGGACGTCCCCCTTCGCCCGCTTCTGGTCGGCAGCGCCCTTTTGATCCTGGCCCTTGCCCCGTACGGGATTTATGACGCGCTGCACGGGTGGCCGAACCTTCGGGCTTTCTGGCATTTCGTCCGCGCCGAAGAGGGCTTCCTTTCCTGGGACGCCCTCCGCCACGCGTTCGTCCTCACTGGAAGCGCCGAAATCCACACCATGGCCGGCGCCCGCTACGAGGAGTACCTCCGGGGTCTCCCGCGCCTGTGGTGGCTCAACAGCGGTATGATGGGGCTCCTGGCCCTGGCGCTGGTCTACGCTCTGGTCCGGACCTTTCGGGGTCCACAGGAGGGGATGGTTCATTTTCCGCCTGAAATTGGTTTACACTTTTTGCGCCTTGAAAAATTAAGCCGGCTGGGCGACCTGGCCGGGAGATATCAGCTGGCCTAATACTTCCTTCAGGGGGAGGGCGTCCGTCACTCCCGCCAGTTCCAGCGGGCTGTGGCCGGCTCGGCTGCCCCGCCCCACACCCGGGTCCGCGAGCGGGCCAGCCAGTTGGCCCGCGCCTTCCTCCGCCCCCCCGGGAGCCGCGCCCAGGAAGAAGAGCCCCCACCTTTCTCGCGCTGCG
>DAOUBO010000110.1:0-3645 GCA_034432695.1 Anaerolineae bacterium
GCGTTCATCCGCGTCCGCCTGCAGCCGCTCCGCGTCCGCCTACAGTCGGTCTGCCTCCTCCGGCTCCACGTCCGGCACCTTCGCCAGCACCTGCTCAAACCGCTCCCGGTCCCCCCGCCGGGCCCGTTCCTCCAGCCAGTCCGCCGTCATCAGCGCGGACACCTTTTCTGCCAGGGCCAGCGCAATAAACTGGTTCACCGAAACCCGCTCTCTCCTCGCCAGCATCTTCACTGCCTGATGCAAAGACTCCGGTAACCGCAGACTGATGGTGCTCATACAACCTCCCCGATCTCCACAAGGAACTCCCTGGGCGTGACTACCCGTATCCCGAACTGCTCCGCACCCTCAAAATCTCTCGTATTGTGCGTTACGATATATTCACAACCAGCCGTTACCGCTAACTCCAGGACCATCTCATCCTTCGGATCTCTCAAAACAGGCCGCCAAAGATAGTACAACCGCCACCGCCGTGCAATGGCACAAATGTAATCCAGCACAGCCTCAACATCCTCCACCGTCAGAGGAACGACGCCTATCAGCCGTTTCATCGCGGCTTCGTACTCCAGCACAAGAGGAACCGAAACGTGAATCTCAAAACGCTCATCCCCAAGCAGCAAGAGCAGGCGATAAGAAGCACCCCGCCGCGAGCGCAGAGCTGCAATCAACACACTCGTATCCAGAACAACTCGCCTTCGCTCCATTGTGGTATTATATGTGATACCACCAACTTGTCAAGCAGGGCCAACCCCTTATAGCACACGCACTACGCAGCACGCCTCAGAACCACCCCGCGCTCGCCTGCCAGACCCACTGGTAGACCGGATAGGCCAGGATGCCCAGCAGGACGATCGCAGCCATCGTGAGGCCCAGCACCCATCTGGACGGCGCGGGCACCTCCAGCGGCTCATTCTCCTGCTCAGAGCGGCGCTCAAAGACCACCTTCACCACGTTCAGGTAGTAGTACAGGCCGATGATGACGTTGATCACGCCCACCACCGTCAGCGCGATGAGGCCGCTCTGGATCGCGCCGGCGAAGATGAGCAACTTCCCCACAAACCCGCCGAAGGGCGGCACACCCCCCAGCGAGAAGAGCGCCAGCATCAAACTCCACCCCAGGAACGACGACCGCCGGGCCAGCCCGGAGAAACTCTCTATCTCCTCGCTCCCTGTCAGATTGGAGACCAGCACCACCACGGCGAAGGCGGCGACGTTCATCACCGTGTAGACGATGAGATAGAAGGCCGCCGACGCTACCCCCATCTGCGAGGCCGCCGCCACGCCGATGAGGACGTACCCGGCCTGGGCGATACTGGAGTAGGCCAGCAGCCGCTTGATGTTCTTCTGCCAGACCGCGAAGGTGTTGCCCAGCGTCATCGTCACCATAGAGATGGCGACCAGCAACACCACCCACGTCGGCTCCAGCGCAGGGAAGAGAAACCGCAACGCCCGCAGGAGCACCGCGAACCCCGCCGCCTTGGAGCCCACAGAGAGGAACGCCGTGATCGGCGTCGGCGCGCCCTGGTAGACGTCGGGCGCCCAGAAGTGCATGGGCACCATCGCCACCTTAAACCCGAAGCCCACCAGCACCATCAGGAAGGCCAGTACCGCCAGCGGGAAGGGAATCTGCCGCAGCGCCATTGCAATCTGACTATACCCCGTCCCACCCGCGAAGGCGTAGAGCCAGGAGAAGCCGTAGAGCATCACCGCCGAACTGAAGGCCCCAAACAGGAAGTACTTCAGCCCCGCCTCCGCCGACTGCGGCGTCTCCCGCATATAGCCGACCAGGACGTACGCGCTGATGCCGGTCAACTCCATCGCCACGTAGAGAGTCACCAGATTCTCGGCGACCGCCATCAGCGACATCCCCAGAAGCGAGAAGAGGAGCAGGCCGTAGTACGGGCCGTCCTGCCGCAGCGGACGGAAGTCCATAGACATCAGCGCCACCAGGGTGCCGCCCAGCAGGAAGATGACGCGGAAAACCTGCGCGACACCGTCTATCCGCACCGCGCCGCCGAAGGCCGGGCCCTGCGGCAGCGGCACCAGCAGGACGACCAGCAGGACGACGATGAGCCCGGCCGCCGTCCAGAGCCCCAGCGTCCGCTTCCGCTCCGCCGGCAGCGCCAGGTCCACCCCCAGCACCACGATGGAGAGGGCGAGAAGGAGAATTTCCGGCAGGATGGAGAGAAGCCAGGTCGGGTTGAAGGTCGTGATGCCCATCTATGCACCTCCCAGGACGGCCAGGACGGATCGGACGCCGGATTGGACCACCGGCAGGACCAGGAGCGGGTAGACGCCGCCCACGATCAGCGGCAGACTCATCAGCGCGATGGCGACCTTGTCCAGCGGGCCGACGGGCGGGATGTCGGCAAACTGCGGCTTCAGTTCGCCCATAAAGACGTACTGGAACGCCCGCAGCATATAGGCCGCCGTCCCGATAATCCCCAGAGCCGAGATGATGGCGATAATTGGATACCAGGGCGCCAGGCTCGCCGCCTTCCACAGCCCCATAAACACCTGCACCTCGGCGACGAAGGCCAGGAAGCCGGGCATCCCCATAGAGGCGAACCCGGCGATGGCAAAGCCCAGGGCCGCCGGCGCCAGCCGCCGGATCATGCCGCCCAGTTCCCTGATTTCCCGGATATGGGTCCGGTCGTAGACCATCCCCACAATCGCAAAGGACATCGCAGCGATGATGCCGTGGGCGAACATCATCAGGACCGCGCCGCTCCAGCCCAGGTCGTTCATCGCGGCGAAGCCCATCAGCACCACCCCCAGGTGGGCGACGCTGGCGAAGCCGATGATGTACTTGAAGTCGGTGTGGACCAGGGCGATGAACGTGGCGTAGACGACGTTCATCACCATCAGGAAGACGACGTAGGGCATCCAGAACCTGGCCCCTTCGGGCAACAGCAGCACCGCGACCCGGAAGGCGGTGAAGGCCCCGACGTTCTTCAGCACTCCTGCGTGGAGCATGGAGACGGCGGTGGGCGCCGCGGCGTATCCGTCGGGGGACCAGGAGTAGAAGGGCCAGATGCTCGCCAGGACGCCGAACCCCAGGAAGATGGGCAGGAACCAGGTCCGCTGGAACTCCGGCGAGAACTTCACCCCGCCCAGCGCGACCATGTCAAAGGTCCGCAGGCCGGACGTAAAGTAGATGGCCAGAACGCCGACCAGAGCGACCAGGCTCCCCAGGAGCAGGTAGAGGGTCAGTTTCATCGCCCCGTACTCCCGCAGCGGCTTCCAGCCCCAGTTGACGATGAGCAGGTAGATGGGAAAGAGAACCAGTTCGTAGAAGAGGACCAGCAGGAAGAGGTCCAGGAGCGTGAACGCGCCGAAGACGCCCACGCCCATCAGCAGGAGCAGGGCGAAGAACTCGCGGGGCCGCTCCTCTATGTGCCAGGAGATGAGGACGGCGCAGAAGAGGAGCAGCGCGTTCAGCAGAACCAGCATCACCCCCATCCCGTTGACGCCCACGTAGTACGAGGAGCCGATGACGGGAAGCCAGGGCGCCTGCTCCACGAACTGGTAGCCGCCCAGGGTCCGGTCGTAGGCCAGAAAGACCCAGACGGCCATAAAGAGGGAGATGAAGGCGCCGGCGGCGGCCAGCACCTTCGGCTCCGTCTGCCGGTCCTTCGGCAGCAGCAG
>DAOUBO010000111.1:0-2409 GCA_034432695.1 Anaerolineae bacterium
TGTCAACGGGGGGTTCTTTACGCCGGAATACCTCGCCACCGGCCTGCTGGTCAGCGGGGGGCGGGTCTACGGGACATCGTACACGGGCTTCGGCGGGATGTTCGCCGTTTTGCCCGACGGGCGCGTGGAGATCCGGTGGCTGGCGGAGCGGCCCTATCAGCCCTCGGAGGTGCTGGTGGAGGCGGTCCAGGCCTTCCCGATGCTGATCCGTCCCGGCGGGATCCTGGGTTTCCCGCCGGATGCGGACGACGGCCGCCCCGCGCGTCGGACCGTTGTCGCCCAGGACCGGGCCGGCCGGGTGTTGTTCCTGGTTGCCCAGGACGGGTTCTTCTCCCTCTACTGGCTGGCCCGGTGGCTGCTGTATTCCGATCTGGAGGTGGACCGGGCTCTGAATCTGGACGGGGGTCAGTCCAGCGGCATTTTCCTGCAGGCGCAGGGAGCGAGTCTCTCCGTGGACTCCGGGGTGGCGATTCCGGCGGTGATCGTCGCGGAGGGGCGCTGATCTCCGAAGGCGGAGCCGGCCTCCGCGTGGTTGCGAAGGGGGGTCAGACCTCGCCGCCCCGTTGGGCCACAGCCTGGCGAACCGTCTCCGGGTCCGGAGACCGCAGGGCCCCCGACGGCGCGGGTCGGTCTCCCACGACGATGGCGACGACTCCCTTCCGGCAAGGGATGGCCAGGTCCACGGTGTAGGTTACATCGCCATCCCGCAGCCGGTATTCCCGCTCCGGCCGGAACCCCGCCTCCTTGAGGGTTACGAAGAGGCCGTCGGCCCCGGAGGCGTAGAGGTCGTTGATCTCCCGCGCGGCCACGAAGCGGTCCCACGAGGTCTCTATGAAAGTGATCCGCCGCCAGCGGAGGCTGGGGATGGGGGGCTCCCGGCGGATCAGCGGGCCCAGCTGGATTTTGTAGTAGAGATCGCCCGCGCGGGGATGGTCGGGCTCGTCGGGGAGAAGGTCGCGGCGGCGGACCAGTTCATGCCCCCGGACCGGCGCGTACCAGTGGATGGCCCATCCCTCCGGCCCGAAGGCTTTCGTGAAGTAGAAGGCCAGGACGACGGCCTCCACCGTGCTCGGCGGGGCGTGCCGGACAGGAATCCGGTACCAGCCCTGGTCGCGGGCAATCGCGAAGTCCCTCGGGTCATTCATCACGGCGACAAGGACCCGGTCTTCTGGGTGGAACATCATCAGCCTCCGATCCGGCCCACCGGAAACAGGTACAGGGCAGTTTCCTCTTCCCCGTCTATCCCCACCAGGCGGTTGACGGCATCATCCAGAAACGCTCCCACTGCGCAGGTCCCCAGCCCCAGTCCCGTTGCAGCCAGATAAAGGTTCTGTCCGATGTGCCCGGCCTCCAGCAGGATGTACCGGTAGGCCCGCTCCCGGTAACGCCAGCGGGTACGTCCGAAGACGGCGGTCAGGATAAAGCAGACCTGAGCGGTCCCCAGCATGTCCTGCCCGATGCCTGCCCGAACGAGTTCGGCCCGGAGGTCGCCGGGCCGGACCTGTTCCAGGGCGTGGTCGGCGACGACATAGTGGTAGAGGCCCATCTCCAGCCCGACCACGCTGTGAACCACAACGTAGGTCTCTATGGGGTACAGGGCTCCGGCAGAGGGGGCGGCCCGGAAGCCCCACCGTGGTTCGGTGATCCCCTGGGCCGCATGGAGGAGAACTGAGAGCTCCTCCAAGGTGAGAGTTCCCGAGATGTACTCCCGTCGGGACCGGCGTGCCGCAATGACGTTTCCGATGGGTGGCCCACTCCATTCTGGGGCCGGAAGGACAGTCCGCGGGGCCTGGGGGTAGGCCTTCAAGGGCGCCGGACGGGTGCCCCAGTCTATCCGGAGCGCGTCCAGGCCCGAACCACCCGGTTTGCTCCAGCGGTGGTACTGCTGTCCCAAATCCTCCCCCGCAACGGGCCGCCGGGACGAGGGGAGGAGGAACCCGATCAGGAAACCGGCCAAACCGCTGAGGGCTCCGATAAGGAAATCCCGTCGGCCCAGGCGGGCGGGTTGGCCCGGGGCGAGCGGTGGGGTCGGTTTCTCCCTGCTGAGAGGGCGCAGGCGGATGGAGCGGGCGATCCGGCGACGGTTCAGGGCCAGGTGGATCAGAACCAGCAGGGCACAGGCGTAGCCGGCCCAGGGGTGCAGGAAGAAGCGCGGGAATCCGAAGAGGTCCGCCAGCAGGCCGCTGACCAGGGCGTACCCACCCGTGAGGAGCATGCCGAGAATCACAACGTATTCCAGGTGTCTCCGCCAGAGTTGCATGTCGTCGTAGCGCGTTCCGCCGCGTGGCGCAGGGGGATCCCCGCGCGACGGTGTCTACACAGGGAATGGGCAGGGCTCCGGGCGCTCTAAGGGGAGCGCGGTCCCTGCTGAGCGGGGGGCTCCGGATGCGGTGCGGCGGCGGCCCGCTT
>DAOUBO010000112.1:0-14212 GCA_034432695.1 Anaerolineae bacterium
GACTGGGGGATTGAAACATCGAACAGCGCCATATCCCATCGGGTGGAGCCGCGGCCTTGAACGCCACGAATCCCGACTGGGGGATTGAAACTCCGGCACAGCACCCGTTGTGCGCATCAGGTCGCAGCCTTGAACGCCACGAATCCCGACTGGGGGATTGAAACATTTCCAGAGCCAGGCAACCAAGAGGGCAGAAGAAAAAGCCTTGAACGCCACGAATCCCGACTGGGGGATTGAAACATCTCTGGCGACACAACAAACATTGCGGGCGGGATTTCCTTGAACGCCACGAATCCCGACTGGGGGATTGAAACGCACCGGCGCCCGAAGCGGCGCCGGCGCCTGAAGTGGCCTTGAACGCCACGAATCCCGACTGGGGGATTGAAACGTGGGGCGCTACCACGACAAAATATCCCCTCTCCCGGTCCTTGAACGCCACGAATCCCGACTGGGGGATTGAAACACCCTAATCCTTAATCCCTGATTCATAATCCCTTAGCCTTGAACGCCACGAATCCCGACGGGGAGATTGAAACACCCTAATCCCTAATCCCTGATTCATAATCCCTAAACCCTAGACGCCACGAATCCCGACGGGAAACAAACAGGGAGCAGGGGGAGCAGAGAGCAGAGGGCCTCTGACGTTGTGAATCCTGAGCGGGAGGGAGAGACTTCCAAACGGCAACAGACGGCGCGCAACCTGCGATGAGCGCCGAAACCCCCCGCATCCAACAGAGACCGCCACCGGACAACGATAAGCGATACGCGATACGCGATAAGCGATACGCGATAAGCGATACGCGAGGTAAGCAATGATCCAGGCCGTACGCGATGCCCTGAGGCTTCCCGACCTGCGGCGACGGATTTTCTACACCCTGCTGATTCTGGTCATCTTTCGGGCGGCTTCCCACGTCCCCGTGCCGGGGATTGACCGGGAAGCGCTGCGGGACCTGACCGGGGGGGCTGCCCAACTGGTCAGCCTGCTGGACCTGCTCTCCGGTGGTGCGGTTGCCGAGTACTCGGTGCTGGCCAGCGGGGTCTACCCCTACATCACGGCATCCATTATCTTCCAGTTGCTGATCCCGGTCATCCCGGCGCTGAAGCGGCTGGCGGAAGAGGAAGGAGAGGCAGGGCGCCGGAAACTGGAGCAGTGGACATACCTTGCGACGGTGCCGCTGGCGATGCTCCAGGCATGGGGGCAGGCCCAGTTCTTCAACGCTGTGGCCCAGCGGCCCATCCTGCCCAACTTCGGCTTTAGCCGTCCCGAGCACATCCTGCCGACCATCTCCGTCCTGGTGGCGATGACGGCCGGGACAATGTTCGCCATCTGGCTGGGCAGTCTGATCACTGAGCAGGGCATCGGGAACGGCATCTCGCTGATCATCTTCGGGGGTATTGTCGCCCGGACGCCGTATAACGTCTCCCGTATCTACACCAGCGACGGGTTCCTGGGGATTCTCTTTTTCCTGATCGTTACGGCGCTGGTCATCTTCGTCATTGTCTACGTTCAGGAGGGGGAGCGGCGCATCCCGGTTCAGTACGGGAAGCGGGTACGGGGGCGGCGAATGTACGGCGGCGCCAGCACGTATATCCCGCTGCGGGTGAATATGGCGGGGATGATTCCCCTCATCTTTGCCCAGTCTTTCCTGGCGTTTCCGGCGGTCATTGCCCAGTTCTTCGTCAATTCGGGGAACCCTGGTGTGGCGCGGGCGGCCGCGGATATTATGAACTTCTTCAGCGGCCATACGGTGGAGTGGTACACCACCCTGCTGTATGCGGTGCTCTACTTTGCCGCCGTCGTTGGGTTCACCTACTTTTACACCTTCGTGCTGGTGGAACAGCAGAATCTGCCGGAGAACCTGCAGAAATACGGCGGCTTTATTCCCGGCATCCGGCCCGGCAAGCAGACGGCCGACTATATCAACAGTATCTACAAACGCATTACGCTCTTCGGGGCGCTGTTTCTGGGAGGGGTGGCGGTTTTGCCCTTCATCATCCAGTTGTTGATGAACACCCGGGTGCTGCTCATCACCTCGGCGGGGCTGCTCATCGTCGTCGGCGTCGTGGTGGATACGATGCGGCAACTGGAGGCTCAGTTGCTCATGCGGCACTATGAGGGGTTCATCCGGTGAACAGGGTGTGGATACCCGACGAGATGGCGGAATTTTGTCGGCGGTGGAAGATTCGCGAATTGGCGCTTTTCGGCTCTGTTCTGCGGGACGATTTTTCTTCGGAGAGCGATCTGGACTTTCTGGTTGACTTTGAACCAGGCGCTGATTGGGGGCTCTTAGAGCACGTCCAGATACAGGAAGAGTTACAGCGGCTTTTCGGGCGAGAGGTGGATCTGATTACCCAACGGGCCCTTCTCCGGAGTCCTAACTGGTTGCGGCGTCGGGAAATCCTGGGAACGGCCCAAGTGCTCTTTGATTAGGGGGGAAGGAGATGTATCAGTCAATTCATGTGCGTAATTTTCGGGGCTTTACAGATTTGAGGCTGGACGGGTTGACCCGTATCAACCTGATTGGTGGGAAGAATAACATTGGGAAGACAGCACTGTTGGAAGCGCTGCTTTTGCTGAATGGCGTTTCTCCCAGCGAAACAGTTATGAACTTCCGGAGGATTGAGAGAATTGAGGGCTCCGAGATGACAAGAGCCCGACCGCTGCCGTCTGAGAGGTTATCCGTTGAAGAGTTGGGGGAAGAAGTAGGGTTATTTTTTCATCAGGCTAATTTAAGGAGTGCCGTAGAGATAACGGGCCACAGAGTAGGGGCTGCTGATCAATTTCTTAGAATCACAGCTTTTAAAGATTTGGCCGACAAAAATATAAGGGAGGAAATCAGAGAGGCGTTAAATCGGTCGCTGAGATTTTGGCCTGAAGACTCCCTTGAGCAACCGATTGACCGGATATTTTTGCTGGATTACCAGGAGGGAGAGCGGAAACATCGGTCATTTGTTATTATAGGAAAAAAAGTGTCTATTATAAGTGAGGGTTGGGCAGCGCCCTTTCCCATCTCTTACCGCGGGGCTCGTGTTTTGTTTCTGACGTCAAAGGTCATAGGCGATTTTGGAAATTTAGTGAAAACGGGGGAAGAAGCGGTCGTATTCCGTTTCCTGGAAGTCGTTGAACCAAGGTTAGAAAGATTGGTGACCCTCTTTGATGAACAATGGGGCCTGATGCTATACGGTGTGTTGAGGGATCCGCCGCATCGTTTGCCCTTGCATGTAATGGGCGACGGTATGATCCGTCTGGCAGACCTGGCGATTCGGCTTGGGAATGCCCGCAATGGCCTTTTGTTGGTGGACGAACTTGAGAACGGCCTGCACTGGTCTACCCTGCCGAAGGTCTGGCAGGCCCTGAAGGAAAGCGCTCGCACCCTCCAAGTTCAGGTTTTTGCGACCACTCACAGCTATGAGTGCATCAGAGCAGCTCATGAAGCTTTTAAAGAAGATGAGTCTTACGATTTCTGTTTTTACCGGATAGAGCGCACAGAGCAGGGAATTCGGGCTGTGGCATATGACCGCGAAACGTTAGAGGTAGCGTTAGAAGAGGGGCTGGAGGTGCGGTAATGCCGGAGCCAAAGCCTGAGGCCTTGAAAAAGCCGGTATTGTTCGTAGTGGAGGGTAAGGACGATGAACGATTCTTTCAGGCTTTGGTGGCAAGTCAGGGACTGGACGAGAGGGTGCAGGTCTATGGGATTGGTGGAAGGAGCAATCTATCACAAACGTTGAAAGCGCTTAAAAATACACCTGGATTTGACCAGATTCGTCACCTCATTATCGTACGGGACGCAGATGAAGATCCAGGATCTGCTTTCCAGAGTGGCCAAAATGCGCTGAGACAGGCTGGTTTGCCGATACCACAGCATCCGTTAGAAAGCACCCATGGAACTGTGCCCGTAGTTACGGTTATCCTGTTGCCAGGAGGCAGTCAACAGGGGACACTGGAGGACCTTTGCTTGAAATCAGTAGCCGGTGATCCCGCTATCCCTTGTGTAGAGGCCTATTTTGAATGTCTGAATCAACGGGGGCTTGGCCCAAGGGGTAGGAAATTATCCAAGGCGAAGGTTCATGTTTTCCTGGCCTCAAGAGAGGAGCCGGGCTTGCGTCTGGGTGAAGCCGCCGACAGGGGTTATTGGCCTTGGGACGCAGCGGCTTTTAAGGAAATTCGGCAGTTTCTTGAGAGTATTCGGTAGTTTCTGCAGAGCGTTTGATCATCCCGAACCCGGAGTAGATTTGTTATGGGCTGTCGGATTGTCCTTCTGGGCATGCCCGGAGCGGGGAAGGGGACCCAGGCTGACCTGCTGGCCCAGGCGCTGGGGGTCCCCCACGTCGCCAGCGGCGACCTGTTCCGGGAGCACCTTGAAAAAGGGACCGAGTTGGGACGCCAGGCGCGGGCCTATATAGACCGGGGCGACCTGGTGCCCGATGAGGTCACCATCGGGATGGTGGCGGAGCGCCTTTCCCGCCCCGACTGCGCGTCCGGGTTTATCCTGGACGGCTTCCCCCGAACGGTGCCTCAGGCGGAGGCGCTGGACCGGTTGCTGAAGGAGCGGAGCATAGCGCTGGATGCCGTTGCCTACATCCGGGTGCGGGAAGAGGTGGCGCTGGCCCGGCTGGCGGGCCGCTGGACCTGCCGGAATTGTGGGGCCGTCTACCACACCCTGTTCAACCCGCCGAAGCAGGCCGGGATGTGCGACGCCTGCGGCGGCGAACTCTATCAGCGCCCCGACGATACGGAGGAGGCCCACCGTCGCCGCCTGAAGGTCTATCAGGAACAGACGGCGCCGCTGGTGGACTACTACCGCCGTTCCGGCCTGCTGGTGGAGATAGACGGCGAACAATCCATTGAAGACGTCCAGGCCGACCTGCGGGCGGCGGTAGAGGCGGTCTGTGGCTGATGATCCACCTCAAGGCTCCCGCCGAGATAGAGAAGATGCGGCAGGCCGGCCGCATCGTCGCCGAGGTCCTGCACCGGATGCGGGAGTGGGTGGCTCCTGGCGTGACCACCGGCGAACTGAACGAGCGCGCCGAGGATCTGATCCGCCGAAGGGGGGGGATTCCCTCCTTCAAGGGATACCCGCCCGGCAGCCGATACCCGTTTCCCGCGGTCATCTGCACCTCGGTGAACGAGGAGTTGGTCCACGGGATTCCCGGCCCCCGGGTCCTGAAGGAAGGGGACATCATCAGCATAGACGTCGGCGTCATCTACGACGGCTATCACGGGGACGCGGGTATCACGCTGCCGGTGGGGGAGATCAGCCCGGAGGCCCGGCGGTTGCTGGAGGTGACGGAAGCCGCGCTCTACGCGGGCATCGCCCAGGCCCGGGCGGGGAACCGGGTGGGAGACATCTCCTCGGCCATTCAGCAGACCGCGGAGTCGGCGGGCTACAGCGTGGTCCGGGAATACACCGGGCACGGCATCGGCCGTCGGATGCATGAGGAGCCTCAGATCCCCAACTGGGGGCAGCCCGGACAGGGGCCGCTCCTGCGGGCCGGGATGACCCTGGCGATTGAGGCGATGGTCCTGGCGGGGTCTCCCGAGGTCCGGACCCTGGACGACCACTGGACCGTCGTCCCTGTGGACGGGAAACTGACGGCCTACTTTGAGCACACCGTCCTGATCCGGGATGGGGAGGCGGAGATACTGACCCCATGGCATATCGGACTCAGAGGTAATGAATGAGCCAGAGGTTGAGATTGCACGTCCAGGACGCACGCTGAAGAGAGATGAATTAAACCGGGCTTTGCGCATTATAGAGCAATACCGTCAATATCTGCTGGAACAGTGGTATGTCTACAAAGGGAAAGCCATCTGAAGAACAGATGCGGATTTCAGCATTTACGATTTTCTTGGACCTGCTGGTGAAGGGGAGGAAAGCCAGGCGATGATCGCAGAACGGCGCACGCGGGAGGCTCTGGTGAAAGTGCCCGGGTGAGGGTTTCTCCTGATAGCGGGGTATGGGAAACGGACTGGCGAGAATATATCACAACTTGTTCAGGGTAGAACCTGTGGAGGGGCGGCTTTGGGTTGTAGAAGAACGCGTCAGAATTAGAGCAGGAGGGTAAAGTGAAGGTTTCACCATCTGTCAAGCGACGCTGTCCGAAATGCAAAATCATTCGCCGCAAGGGCGTGGTTCGGGTCATCTGCGAAAACCCGAAGCACAAACAGCGGCAGGGCTAATCATCTGCAATCTGCAATGTGCAATCTGCTGGAGGACGTATGGCTCGTATCGCCGGTGTAGACCTGCCCAGAGACAAGCGTGTGGAGATCGGCCTGACCTATATCTACGGCATCGGGCGGAGTCTGAGCAATCAGATTCTGCGGAAGGCCGGAATTGATCCCAACAAGCGGGTGAGGGATCTGAGCGAGGCCGAGGTGGCACGCCTGCGCGAGATTATTGACCGGGAGTACAAGGTGGAGGGCGATCTCCGGCGCGAAGTCCAGATGAACATCAAGCGCCTGATAGAGATCGGCTGCTACCGCGGGCTTCGCCACAAGATGAACCTGCCCGTTCGGGGGCAGCGCACCCGCACAAACGCGCGCACCAAGCGAGGGCCGCGCAAGACCGTCCCCGGTCGCGGCCGTCGGCGCGGGATGAAGAAGAAGTAATCCATCAGAAGAGGTACGGAGCGGGATTATGGCTCGTGTACAGAGACGGCGGACAACTCAACGGGTCCGGCGGATGGTTCCGCGTGCCCTGGCGCACATCCACGCCAGTTTCAACAACACCATCGTCACCATCACGGACCCGCAGGGGAACGTCATCAACTGGGCCAGCGCGGGCACCGTGGGCTTCAAGGGGTCTCGCAAGAGCACGCCCTTTGCGGCCCGGCAGGCGGCTCAGCGCGCGGCCAAGGACGCGATGGATAACGGGGTGAAAGAGGTAGACGTGCTGGTGAAGGGGCCGGGGCCGGGACGGGAGGCCGCCATCCGGGCTCTCCAGGCCGCTGGCCTGCGGGTTCGGTCCATCACCGACGTGACGCCGATTCCGCACAACGGCTGTCGGCCCCCCAAGAAGCGTCGGGTGTAAGAATCAGAGACGGTACGGAGCAAGGAGTAAGGTATGGCCCGATACACAGGCCCGGTTTGCCGATTGTGTCGTCGTGAGGGGCAGAAACTGTTCCTGAAGGGCGCTCGCTGTATGTCGCCCAAATGCGCGCTGGAGCGGCGGGACTACCCGCCGGGTCAGCATGGGCAACTGGCGCGCTTCCGCCGCGGCCAGCCGACGGACTACTTCCGCCAACTGCGGGAAAAGCAGAAGGTCAAACGGGTCTACGGCGTCCTGGAGCGGCAGTTCCGCCGCTACTTCCGGGAGGCCCAGCGGACGCCCGGCATGACCGGCGAGAACCTGCTCATCCTTCTGGAACGTCGGCTGGACAACGTGGTCTATCGGTTGGGGTTTGCCGACTCGCGGGCTCAGGCCCGTCAACTGGTTCAGCACGGCCACTTCACTCTCAACGGCCGGCGAGTCACCATCCCTTCCATCCTGGTCAAGCCGGGGGACATCATCAGCGTTCGGGAGGGGAGCCGGCGGCGGACGTATTTCAAAGAGCGGGCCGAGATGCTGGACGAGCGGTCCGTCCCCGACTGGCTGAGCCTGGACGCGGCGGACCTCTCCGCCCGTGTCCTGGCCTACCCGCGGCGCGACCATGTGGACATCCCGATCAACGAGCAGTTGGTTGTGGAGTTCTACTCACGGTAGGTGCCAATGGTGGTACAGAGAGAGGCCAGACCTATTGCGTCGGTCCTGCCGAAGGTAGAGAAGGACATCCTGACCCAGCAGTACGGCCGGTTCATCATCAGCCCGCTGGAGAGTGGGTACGGCATCACGCTGGGGAACGCGCTGCGGCGTGTCCTTCTCTCCTCTCTGCCCGGCGCAGCGGTGACCACCGTCCGTATCTATGACGTCCCGCACGAACTGGCGACCATCCCGCATGTCCGTGAGGACGTGATGCAGATTCTCCTTCAGGTGAAGCAGATTCGCCTGAAGATGGATGGGGACGGCCCTGCGCGGATGACCCTGAGCGTTCGGGGCGAGGGCGTGGTCACCGCCGGGGATATCCATGCCCCGCCAGAGATAGAGATCTTGAACCCCGACCTCTATCTCTTCACCACCGATTCGCCTCAGGCGGTGGTGGAGATGGAGTTCACGGTGGAGAAGGGGCGGGGGTATTCCCCCGCGGAGGAGCGGACCCGCCTCTCCATTGGGGAGTTACCGGTGGATGCGCTGTTCAGCCCGGTGCGCCGGGTGGCTTTTGACGTGGAGCGGACGCGCGTTGCCCAGCGGACGAACTACGACCGACTGCTGATGGAGATCTGGACCGACGGGCGCATTGGGCCAATGGAGGCGCTCAAGGAGGCCGCGCGGATTCTGGTGACGCACTTCCGCCTCATCGCGGGGATCACCGAGGAGCCGGAGTTTGTCGTAGAAGAGGAACGGGGGATTCCAGCCCATGTCTACGAGGTCCCGCTGGACGAACTCGGCCTGGCCCCGCGTGTGCTGAACGCCCTGAAGCGGGCTGGCATCACTCGCGTCGGGGAGGTGCTGGAACTCCTCGCCCGCGGCGACGAGGCGGTACGACGGATCCGGAATTTCGGTGCCAAGTCCATGGAAGAACTCCGGTCCCGGCTGGACGCGGCGGGCTTTCTGCAATACATCCCTGAAGGCGTTGACGTTTCTCTTGAGGAAGAGGAGGAGACCGAGGAGTTTCTGGAGGTCTAACGATGCGACATCGGGTTGCTGGGAAGAAACTGAACCGTTCGTCCGACCATCGCCGGGCGCTCTTTCGGAACCTGGTCTCGGCGTTGATTTACCATGAGCGAATTGAGACGACGCAGGCAAAGGCGGAGGCCATTCGCCCGCACGTGGAGAAACTTATCACCCTGGCCAAGCGTGGGCTGGCGGCGGGCGATTCCGCCTACGGTGTCCATGCCCGGCGGCTGGTCGCGGCCCGGATCAATCGCTGGGTCCAGACCCCGGACGGGGAGCGGGTGGACCTGGTCCAGAAACTGTTTGACGAGATCGCGCCCCGGTACCGGAATCGGCCTGGTGGCTATACCCGCATCGTGAAACTGGGCCCCCGTAAGGGCGACGGGGCCCCCATGGCCATCATAGAACTGGTCTAACCCCGTCTCCCGTCCATTTTTCACGTCTCACGCTTCACGTCTCCCATCTCGGTCTTATCAATGCGTGTCCGGGCGGTTGTGGCCTATGACGGCACCGACTATGAGGGCTTCCAGCGACAGCCGAATCGGCGGACGGTACAGGGAGTGCTGGAGGAGGCACTGGAGCAGATAACGGGCCGTCGGACAAGGATTCTGGCCGCGGGCCGCACCGACACAGGCGTTCACGCAGAAGGGCAGGTTGTCGCCTTTGATGTGGACTGGGGGCACGCGCTGGGCGAGTTGCGGGATGCCCTGAACAGCGTGCTCCCGCCCGATATAGCCGTTCGGGCGGTGGAGCCTGTACCGCCGGATTTCCATCCCCGGTACGATGCGCTCAGCCGCCGGTACCGCTACACCCTTTACAACCATCCTGTGCGTTCGCCGCTGGCGCGGCGCTACAGCCTGCATGTGGCGCGACCGCTGAACCTGGCGGCGATGCAGGCCGCGGCCGCTCTGATCGTGGGAACCCACGACTTCGCGGCGTTCGGCAGGCCGCCGAAAGGGACCAGCACCGTCCGTCACGTCTTTCAGGCGCAATGGCGGGCCGAATGGCCCTGGCTGTACTTTGATATTGAGGCCGATGCCTTCCTCTACCGGATGGTCCGGACGCTGGTAGGGACGATGGTCCGGGTCGGTCTGGGCAGGCTCACCGTGGAGGACTTCCGGGAGATCCTCCGTGCCCGTGATCCCCGCCTGGCCGGGCCCGCGGCTCCCGCGCGCGGGCTGTGTCTGGTGGAGGTCAAATACGGATTCTGAAACGCTGTTTGGGAGGAGCGATAGGCCGTGAAAACCTACGTGACGAAACCGGACGAGGTCCAGCGAGAATGGTACGTCGTGGACGCTACGGGCAAGACCCTGGGGCGTCTGGCGACCGGCATCGCGCGCATCCTGCGCGGCAAACACAAGCCCAATTACTCTCCGATGATAGATGTGGGCGATTACGTCATCGTCGTCAACGCGGAGAAGGTGCGGGTGACCGGCCGCAAACTGACCGACAAGTTCTACTACCGCCACTCCGGATATCCGGGAGGCTTCCGGCAGATCAGTCTGCGGGACATGCTGGCCCGTCACCCGACCCGCGTCATTGAGTACGCCGTGCGGGGGATGTTGCCCAAGAACGCGCTGGGACGGCGGATGTTCAAGAAACTGAAGGTCTACGCGGGGCCGGAGCATCCCCATCAGGCCCAGAACCCGAAACCGCTGGAACTGTAAGGGGGAGAGAGGAGATGGCCGAAGGACAACTGCAGTACTACGAGGCTGTGGGACGGCGCAAGGAGGCCACCGCGCGGGTGCGCCTCTATCCGGGCGGTGATGGGACCGTCGTGGTCAACGACCGACCGCTCCAGGAATATTTCACGCGCGATATAGACGTGGCCCGTCTGATGGAGCCCCTGAAGGTGACCGGGATGGAGGGGCGGTTCAACATCTCGGTGAAGGTGCAGGGAGGGGGCATCAGCGGGCAGGCCGGGGCGGTCCGCCTGGGCCTGGCGCGGGCCCTGCTGAAAGTCAACCCGGACCTGCGACCCATCCTGCGGCAGAAGGGGCTTCTGACCTGCGACGCGCGCGTCAAGGAGCGCAAGAAGCCCGGCCTGAAACGAGCGCGCAAGGCCCCGCAATACACCAAGCGGTAAGCCGGAACGACGCAAGAAAAAGCCGGCGCCCCAGGGCGCCGGCTTTTTCTTCGCGCCATGCCTATTTCCCCAGGGCCCGCCGCACGTCTTCCAGGTTGGGAGGGACGACGGTCGGCTGGCCTGTCGCCTTCATAACGCTGGCGATGTCCTTGAGGCCGGAGCCTGTTGCCAGCACCACGATATGCTCTTGGGGGGAGACGATGCCCTGCGCCACCGCTTTCACCAGCCCGGCGTAGGCGGCGGCGGCCGCGGGTTCGGCGAAGACGCCGCATCCCTGGGCCAGCGCGGGGATGGCGGCGAGAATCTCCTCGTCGCTGACCCGCAGGTAGACCCCGCCTGTCTCCCGGACGGCCCGCAGCGCCTTGTTGCGGTCCCGTGGCAGCCCCGCGACGATGCTGTCGGCGATGGAATGGGCCTCCACCGGCCGCATCTCCCAGCCTTCCAGCCCCCGCTCCCATGCGTCCACCAGCGGCGACGACCCCTCGGCCTGGATGCCGATCAGGCGGGGCATCCGCTCTATCCACCCCAGCGCGGCCAGGTCCCGCAGCCCCTTGTGGACCCCGCCGATAATGCAGCCGTCCCCTACAGGGACGAAGATGACGTCGGGGGCCCGGAAAGGCGCGGGCCAGTTCGTCTGGCGGGCCAGTTGCTCGCAGATTTCGTAGGCCGCCGTCTTCTTGCCTTCGGACATATAGGGGTTGTAGGCGGTGTTGCGGTTGTACCACCCGAACGTCTCCGCCGCCTCCAGGCAGAGGTCAAAAGCCTGGTCGTAAGTCCCGTCCACCAGCAGGACGGTAGCGCCGTAGGCCAGAAGTTGGGCGATCTTGGCCGGGGGTGCTGTCCGGGGGACGAAGATGACGGTGCGCTGGCCCACCGCCGCGCACAGGCCCGCCAGTGCGGCCGCCGCGTTCCCTGTGCTGGCCGTTGTGACCACTTCGGCGCCCCGCTCCCGCGCTTTGACCACCGCGATGGCGGAGGCGCGGTCCTTGAACGAGGCCGTGGGCTGGCGGCCGTCGTCCTTCACCCACAGGTTGTGGAGCCCCAGCGAGGCCGCCAGTCGGGGGGCCGGGTACAGGGGGGTCCACCCCACGTTCCCCAGGACGGTTCCTTCCGCCAGACGGCGCGCCATCTCCTCCTCCACGGGGAGCAGCGGCAGATATCGCCAGATGGAGCGGTCCGGGCTTGCGGCGAGGTTCTCCGGGGTCGTCTCCCGGCGAACCCCCTCGTAGTCGTAGAGGACGTCCAGGATGCCGTCGTACCCGTGTTTGGGGCAGACGTAGTCCAGTTCGTGGATGTCGTATTCGGCGCCGCAGACGGTGCAGCGCAGGCCGATCGCGTGGCTCATTGGTCCTCCTGCGACGGGAAATTTGTGGTCAGGACTCTGGCGAATTTTACTCTGGACGCGAATGAATGCGGATAAATTTTGAGAATCTGCGTGCGAAGTCTGCGAAAATCTGTGTCCCATTTTCAACTGGACTTTGGACAAACTGAAAGGGCCAGGGAGAGCGCCTTACCCATATATGGGCTTTATCCATTTACCGACGCCTATATATGGGTGGCCCATAGGCCGAAATGAATGTCGGCTTACATCCCGGTGGTTTATCCAAAGTCCAGTATCCAAAGTTCAGAAGTTAAATCCTGCGCTATAATAGGGGGCGGCATAGGGCAAGGGGGTGGGGTAGGGGAGCGCAGCCGGATTGTCCAAATCATTTCGCACGCAGGGCCAGGGCCTGCATCCGGCCGCTTCGCCACCCCTGTGGGCCGGACGCCCCCCCACCACGCGGATCCCCGAAGAACAGGTCTGTTTTTGTGGCCGGCGGTATCCCTCAAACTGGCAGGGGAACCCCGAAGATGCGCTGGAGATTGGCCACCCCCTCGTCGGCGGCCTTTTCGTTCTGGGAAAGCAGGAGTTTCTCAGCCAGTTTGCCCACCACGGCGACCGGGACGGTGTACTCCAGCCGGAGAGAAATACGGGTCCCTTCTCCCTCCGGAGTCAACGTCCACTCCCATCGGCTGACTGCTCCGCCGCGGGTCTCCACCACGTGCCGCCGGGGCGGATCGTGCTCCACGACGTGGCCGATCCCGTCAAAGGCGATCCCGGCCATCCGGTAGGTCCACTCCCAGCGGTATTCGGTCCCTTCCCCGGTGAAGTTCCGACTATCTACCAGACCGGGAAGCCACCGGGGGTCGTTGGCGTGGTCCGCCAGAAAGGCAAAGACCTCTTCCGGAGGAGCCTTAACCACAAAAGACCGCTCTATAACCGCCATGGTTTGCCTCCTGTGCGAATGATATGGCGTAAACGACCGGACCTGCCTGCTACTCTTCCACTTCGTCCAGTCCCGGAATTACCACCCGCACCACTTCCCCGTGGACGTTGACGATGACCCGAAAGCCCGACATCCAGAGGGCCAGCCGGAAGTCTTCTACGTCCACCGCTCCCGGCTCCAGGAGTCGGTCCATCTGCTCCAGGCCCATCTCCAGGGCGGCGCGGGTGAAGGGGTCGTCGGCCCCCATCAGCCGCATCGCACCCTCTATCAGCGCGTCTTTGAGGGGGAGGAAACGCTCCTTCAGGTGGGCCAGCACCTGGCGGTCCACCTCTATCGCGTCTATGTGGCGCAGGAAGTCCCCGTCCGGGATCGCGTAGCAGACGTCGCGGCCCACCTGGGCCACCTGTACCGGTTGTCCCTCCTCGTTGTAGATGAGGCCGGCGAACAGGGGTTCTCGCTGGCTCATATCCGATTCCACCGGTAGAAAGTTATCGGGTGTCCGACGTCCGGCCCTTACTCTACCCCCTACTCCTCTCCCGCTCGCCTTCGGCGGGCAGGGGGAGGGGGTGGGCAGCGGACCTGGCATTACTCCCGGAAGTCGTACAGTCCGTCCTGGATCGGGAACGTTTTGCCGCAATCGGTGCAGAGGAGATGGTCGCCACCGTCCACCAGCACCGGGGAGCCGCAGAGGATGCAGCGGAAGAAGGCTCCTGGCGGCGCCGGGCTCCGGTCGGGCGGGGCGACGGCCTGGAAGAAGACGCTGGGCGTCAGTGGGTATAGGGCGCCCACCGGCTGTAGCCACCGGTCCAGCGCGACCAGGAGCCCCACCGGCAGGGCCCGTTTCAGCAGGCCGATGCGGAAAAACGAGAGGGCGCGCGCCCGCCGGACTTCCAGCCCCGCGTCCCGCAACTGCTCCTGGACCCAGCAGGGATGGAAGTCGTAGTTCAGCGGGACGAATTCCACCGGCTCCGGGTCAAAGGGGGACCACGCCTGACGGCGCAGCAGGTAGCGCAGGATGGCCTTCAGGTGGCGTTTGCTGGCAAACTCCAGGACGAAGGTCCCGCCGGGGGCCAGGACCGCCGAGACCTGCCGCAGAACGGCGGGGGGGGGGGCCGCGGGGGGGAGTGGTCCCCCCCAACCACCGGCGG
>DAOUBO010000113.1:0-3509 GCA_034432695.1 Anaerolineae bacterium
GAATCTGCCCAGGCGCTTCAGGAGTTCGGGCAACTGGGCCATCCGGCGCTCCGTTTCGGTGACGGCCCAGCGGGTCAGGGGGTCATCTGTCTGCAGGCGGTCCCGGTCAACCGTGGTGGCGAACCGGCCGCTCACGTGGAACTTCAGATCGGTTCGGTATCCCGTTGGCAGTCGCGCAAAGGCCCGCCCTTCCACAGGGCATGGGCTATTCCCATCATCCAGGCAGATTGCGATGGAAAACGGCTGCCTTCTTGCCTCTGCGGAAAGACTTTCCCATCGCTGGGCCCCCTCTGAGTCGTTTTCCCTTCTCAGGCAGGCGGTGACTTCCTGGATGACCCACTCGGGGATTTCAACCCGCCAGTCCAGGCGAAGCCAGCGGGATGTACCGCTTTCCTGTCCCTCCTCACCCTTTTTCTGAAACCGGATATGGATTTCCTGTGATTGCACCTGTTCGTCCTGGGAGATCACCTCCAGAGTGGATGTGTATTCGGCCCGTTCTGTTGGGGATTCCCAGCGAATCTCTTTCAGCGAGTGCATAAAGAGCAGAAGTTCGGCCAGGTTCGGTTCAAAAACACGGGACACCTGCTCCGCATAGGGGGACAATATGTCCGTGAACGGAAGCCAGAAGACCGTTTTGCCGGCTCGGAACAGGTCCCAGGCCTCCGACGGCAGAGCATCCCCGGAATCAACAGGATAAGGGTCCAGGGCCTCCTCCAGCCGGAACGCGTGCAAACCGGAGAGCACATAGGGTTTCCGGGTTACCATCAGGACCGATTTGAACCCGATGCCGAAATGCCCGATGGATCGGGCGTCTTTGGTGGAGATCAGGAGGCCGGAAATGGACGCTACGTCTCCGTCGGAGAAGCAGACGCCGTCGTTCCAGACCAGGAGCCCATCCTCATACAGGCGAAAGAACAGCCCACGGGCACCTGCATCCTCCGCGTTCTGGACCAGTTCCAGAACGATTTCCCGGGCTGTGGCTCTGAGGCCGCGTCCAAAGGCCTGCACGGTACGCAGCCGATCAGTACCCCAGCGTTCCCTGTTGCGGTCGCGTATCCGCTCGTAAAATTCGGTCAGATCAGGAAGATCGCTTTTCATAGTGGCCTTTCCCCCATTTCTGAACCTGACCTGACGCCGCCCGTCCTGTGCCCTGCCGCAACGGAGCACCTTCGTACGCCCCTGTAAGCACCTCCCTGGGGGGGGCGCGACCGCGACAAAGCCTGGCGGCAACTTCAAATCCGCCGCGTCCCTGGCCGTGGCCATCCCCGCCGCGTGGCGGCAGCCCATCAGGACCAGCAGCCGCCGCGCCGGCACCTACCGCACCCACTCAAAGATCCACACCCGCCCGGCGTCATCGCCGCAGGCCAGGGTGCGGCCATCGCCGGAGAGCGCCAGGGAACGCAGAGAGGCGTCGTTCCAGAAGAGCAGGCGAGACCGACCGCTTTCCAGGTCCCAGGCGCGCAGGGTTCTGTCGGCCGATGCGCTGAGGAGGGTGCGCCCGTCCGGGCTCACCGCCACGGCGGTCACTGGCTCTGTATGCCCCTCCAGGGAGCGCAGGGGGCGCCCCGTCTCCGCCTCCCACACCTTCACCGTGCAGTCATCCGACCCGCTGACGATCCAGCGCCCGTCCGGGCTCACCGCCACGGCGTTCACCCAATCGATATGCCCCTCCAGGGAGCGCAGCATCCGCTCCGTCGCCGCCTCCCACACCTTCACCGTGCAGTCAGCCGACCCGCTGACGATCCAGCGCCCGTCCGGGCTCACCGCCACGGCTCTCACCGAACCGGTATGCCCCTCCAGGGGGCGCAGCATCCGCCCCGTCGCCGCCTCCCACACCTTCACCGTGCGGTCAGCCGACCCGCTGACGATGAAACGCCCGTCCGGGCTCACCGCCACGGCGGTCACATCATCCGTATGCCCCTTCAGGGAGCGCAATAGCCGCCCCGTCGCCGCCTCCCACACCTTCACCGTGCCGTCCCGCGACCCACTGACGATCCAGCGCCCGTCCGGGCTCACCGTCACGGCGGTCACGTACCACGTATGCCCTCCCAGGGAGCGCAGCAGGTGTCCTGTCGCCGCCTCCCACACCTTCACCGTGTCGTCCTTTGAGCTGCTGACGATCCAGCGCCCGTCCGGGCTCACCGCCACGGCGTTCACTGGCTCTGTATGCCCCTCCAGGGAGCGCAGCAGATTCCCCGTCTCCGCCTCCCACACCTTCACCGTGCCGTCAGCCGACCCGCTGACGATGAAGCGCCCGTCCGGGCTCACCGCCACGGCAGTCACGCCCCACGTATGCCCTTCCAGCGAGCGCAGCCAGGGCGGGGGCTGCGGGCGGGGGTCCTGCAGGGAGCGCAGCCAATTGCGGCGCTTGGGGCGCGCCGCCTCGCACAAGGCGTGCAGGGGACCCTCGGGAGCATCCAGCCAGGTGAGGTGGTTGTAGAGCGCCGGGAAGAGCCACTCGGGCGCCTTGGCGATGTGATAGTCTTCCAGGCACAGGCGCTCCTCGAAGGCGGCCAGGACGGCGCGGCGGTCGGCGTCGTTCTCGGGCCAGCGGGCCAGGGCCAGGCGGTAGTCGGCCTCCAGGTCAAAGACCGAGGTCGCCCGGCAGCGGGCTTCCAGGTAGTCAAAGTCGGTGAGCAGGCGGTAGGCCTGGGGCCATTCTTCCCCCTCCACCAGGTGGATTGCCACATAGCGGAGACCATAGTCCGGTCTCTCCAGGTTGCGCAGGCCGGGCAGGCCGGCCTCCAGCCCACCCCAGGCGGCCAGGATGCGCCCCGCAATCCGCCGGTGCCCGGCCTTCAGGTCGCACCACCAGGGGCCGGCCCGCTGCGGATCGCGCAGGAACCCGGCCAGCGACCAGTGGTGGCGGAAATAGCGGACTTCCTGCAGGAGGGCCGGGGAGAGCACCTGCGCCACCTGGCCGACCCGTTGATGGGTCAGGCGCGGCTCCCAGCCCAGAAAGGAGGAGAGCGTCTCCAGGTCCACCGGCTCCTGCAGCGCCAGCAGCACCTCCATCAGGTCAGCGCCCCAATCCTGCCAGTTCTTGCTGCCCACGCGGGTCCCCAGCAGGTAGCGGTAGTATTCGTCCAGACCGACGGGCAGGCTCTCCGGGGAGGGGATGCGCCCTTCCGCCAGGTCGGGCCAGATGCCGGTCAAATAGAGGAAGTTCCACTCGCTCTTCTGTCCCAGGAGTTCGGCCAGGGCGTCCCCGCCTGTTCCCCAGGCGCGGGCGGTCTTTTCCAGTTTGCCGATGCGGGCGCGCAGGTACCGCCGCATGTCGGCCTGGTGCTGGGGGTCGGCGGCGTCCAGGATTTCCACCGGCAGGGCGGGCGGGGGCTGGGGCCACCGACGCGGCGGGGGGGGGGGGCCGGACCCGCCCGCCTCCCGCCCATCCTCATCCTGGTGGACGCGCTGGACGAGGCGCTCACCTGCAACGCCACGCCCACCATCCTCCAGGGAGCGCAGCATCCGCCCCGTCGCCGCCTCCCACACCTTCACCGTGCGGTCAG
>DAOUBO010000114.1:0-1651 GCA_034432695.1 Anaerolineae bacterium
GACGGCGCAGGGAGACCAGGACCGGGTCATCCAGCCGGGAGGACCGCAGGTGGATCGCCTCCAGCGGGACGGGGGGACGCTCCGCCAACTCCTCCGGGAGCCCCAGCCACGCTTTCAGCATCGGCCAGAAATGGGGCCGGTTCTCCAGAGGGAACGTCCGGTCCAGGGTTCCCCACCCCCACCAGCGCAGATTAGGCAGGTCCATTATCCACCTCTCCAGCAGACCGTGGTGACCGCGCCGTCTTCCGTCACCCGCCGGGCCTCTCCCTCCACGTCCACCAGCCAGAGGTCGCCCTGGTAGACGACCAGCACCCGGCGCCCCTCGGGCTCCCAGGCCATCGCCGGGACGGTCAGCCCCGGTTCTCCCTCCTCTTTCGGGAACAGGAGCCGCCGATCAGAGCCGTCCCGGTCCATCAGATAGAGGTCGTAGGTGCTGGTCTGAGAGACGTAGGGGATGCGCGCCCGGCCAAAGAGGATGCGTTCGCCGTCGGGGGAGAAGAGGGGGTTGGCCCACATCCCCACTTCGGCGGCCAACTTCGCCTCCAGCGCGTAGCCTCCCGGCGCGGCCGGGACGCCCAGCGCGTAGAGGTCAAAGACAGGGCTATCTTCCGGCGCTTCGCCCGTCGGGGAGACGCCGTGGACGACGGCCAGCAGAAAAAGCCCGTCCGGCGACCAGGAGAGAGAGGGGACCCAGGCCCAGGGGCCGTAGGTCCGGAGGGGCGGGAAGCGGGTCAGCGGACGGGCCTCCGGCCGGCGTGCGCTCAGGTCCACCAGCCCCACCTCCTCCGGGCGCGCGTAGGCCAGCAGGGAAGGCCGGTTGCCGTCTGTGGACGGTGCCCAGGCGTAGGTTGTCCCCCACCAGCCGTAGGTGCCGCCCGCCGACGGCCCCAGAACCCGCTGGCGGTCCCGCAGCCGGACGCCCGTGATCTCCCCGTCGGGGGATTTCAGGAACTGGACGCGGGCGACGAAGAGGTCGTTGGCGGCCTCCCAGCCAGGGGGCGCATCCCGTGCCTCACCCGTGCTGAAGGCGATCCACTCTCCATCGGGAGACCAGGCCGCCCAGAGAACGTCCTTTTCGCCCAGGGGGAATGCCTCCGTCTCTGCTGTCACGGTGTCTATCAGCCAGAGCGTGTTGAGGCTTCCGGTCTCCGTCGCCGCGCGGGTGACGAGAAGTCAGGACCCATCGGGGGAAAGGCCAACCACCCGCCCGTCCAGATCGCCCGTCCCGGTCAGCCGCCGTCGGCTCCCCGTCGTCTCCCGCATCACCCACGCGTTGTGGGCCGAGAGGTAGGCGACGGTGCCGGCAATGGGGACGGCGACCACCTTCTCCCGCGCGCCGATCAGGAGAATCTCGTTCTGGGGTTCCCGGACGACGGTCCGACGGACCATCTGGCGGTCCACCTCCACCCCGTCCTCCAGGACGACCCGGTAGACGCGCTCCTCCAGGCCGTTGACGCCGGCCCGCAGAAGGCGCGTCTGGCCGATAGGGATCGTCGCGTCCCGCACCGTCTCCTGCCCGTAGGGGAGGGCCTCCTGCTGGATCTCCATTCGGACCTCCACCCGGACGACCCGGACGGTCATCCCGTCGGTCAGGAGGACCGTTTCGGGGGGGGATACCCGGTCGTCCTCGTCCAGCGTGATGCCCACCTCG
>DAOUBO010000115.1:0-1972 GCA_034432695.1 Anaerolineae bacterium
TCGTTGAAAAAGCATTTCGCCCTTCTCCGGTGGACGGGGGTCTGCCTGGTCGGCGGGGTGCTCTGGCGTCCTCTCCTTCTGGGGGCCGCCGGGGCGCTGATCGCTTTCCTCTGGACGACACTCCCCTTCGTCCGCTGGGCCGGACGTCTGCTGGCCCGCTTTCCCGCCGGATGGGACCGCACGCTCCTCCCCCTCCTGCGCCGGCTGGCCAACGGCCTGGAGGGGCTCCGCCGCCCCGGCGTCTCCGGGCCCGCGCTCTTCTGGACCGCGCTCACCTGGGGGCTGGGCGCGGTCGCCAACGGGGCCGTCCTGGCCGCCTTCGGCATCCCCTCGGCCGCCGCGGCCCTCTTCCTCCTGGCCGCCCTGATGGTCGGTGGGACGGTCCCCGTGCCCGGCCGCCTGGGGCTCTTTGAGGGTATCTGCGTCCTCTCCCTGGCCCTGTTTGGCGTCCCGCGCGACCTGGCGCTGGCCGTCGGGCTGGTGCTCCATCTGGTGGTCATGGGGCCGCCGCTGGTCGGCGCGGCCCTGCTGGCCCTCTGGCCGGGTCGCCCAAGGAGGACATCCGAATGAACTGTCCCCGCTATTCCGTCATCGTGCCCGCCTACCAGGCCGAAGAGACCATCGGCGCCTGCGTGCGGGCCCTCCATGAGCAGACCGTCCCCCGCGACCAGTACGAGATCATCGTGGTGGACGACGGCTCCACCGACCGGACGGCCGATGTCGCCCGCGAGGCCGGCGCGGACCGGGTGCTGACCATCCCCCACGGGGGTCCCTCCGCCGCCCGCAACGCGGGGGTGGAGGCGGCGCAGGGGGAAATCGTCCTCTTCACCGACGCCGACTGCGAGCCCTGGCCCGACTGGGTGGAGCGGATGACGGTGCCGTTCGCGGACCCGGGGGTGATGGGTGCCAAGGGGGTCTACCGCACCCGGCAGCGCGCCCTGATCGCCCGTCTGGTGCAACTGGAGTACGAGTTCCGCTACGAGCGGATGGCCCGTCTACCGTCCATTGACTTTATAGACACCTACGCGGCGGCCTACCGGCGGGAACTCTTCCTCCGCTACGGCGGGTTCGCCACCGACGTCCCCATCCCTTCGGTGGAGGACATAGACTTTTCCTTCCGGCTGGCCCGGGCGGGGCACCGGCTGATCTTTGTGCCCGACGCGCGGGTCTGGCACACCCATCCGTCCACCCTGGTGGCGTATCTCCGCCGGAAAGCCCGCTACGGCTTCTGGCGCGGATGGCTCTACACCTGGCACCCGGAGAAACGGAGCGGGGACGCGCACACCGACCCGGCGTTGAAAAAGCAGTTCGCCCTTCTCCTGTTGACGGGGGTCTGCCTGGTCGGCGGGGTGCTCTGGCGTCCTCTCCTTCTGGGGGCCGCCGGAGCGCTGATCGCTTTCCTCTGGACGACACTCCCCTTCGTCCGCTGGGCCTGGACGCGGGACCGGGCGGTGGCGCTGGCCTGGCCCTGGGTCACCCTGCTGCGCGGCCTCTTCCAGGGGGCCGGACTGGCGGGGGGGCTGGCGTATCATCGCCTTCGGGTCCACGGGGCCAAACGATGGTACCGGGCGTCCGCTGCGCGCCAGCCCGTTGACCCGGACCGTTGAAGGTTTTGCACTGGACGGGGCAAGACGTTCGGGGTATAATTGAAACGCCGTTCAGGAGGGTGAAATGGCCACACGAGTTCTGGAAGTGCCTCCCCTGCTTCGTCAGGCCTGGGGCGAAGAGGTAGCCGATACCTTCTCCTTCTGGTTGAGCAACATCCTGGAGGAGCGGACGGTCTCGCGGGACGAGTACCGCCAGATTCTCTCCCGTCTGGACATTCTGGAGCGGGACGTGGCCGACCTGAAAGCCGACGTCCAGGAACTGCGGCGGGAGATGAACGAGCGCTTTGACCGGGTGAACGAGCGCTTTGACCAGATGTTGGCCTGGACCAACGAGCGCTTTGACCGGGTGAACGAGCGCTTTGACC
>DAOUBO010000116.1:0-5058 GCA_034432695.1 Anaerolineae bacterium
TCGCTCCCCTGCGCCTCCGGACGGCCGGTGTGCCCGCAGCGGCAGGGCTCGCCTCCCTCCCCCACCCGCAGGTGGCCGATCTCCCCAGCGCCGGTCCCAGCGGCCCCCCGCCCCCGGCCTCCTCCACGGCCTGATGGAACGCGCGGTTCGCCCCAGCGGATGGTCGGAAGTCCGGATCCAGCGGCGGCATGACCTGTGGCGGGGTGGCGAAGAAGAGCATCGGGCCTCCTTCGGGCAACATCAGGGCAGGTGACAGTCAGGTGACAGTCACCTTTAAGGTGACTGTCACCTGACTACATTCGCAGCAGGGCAAACAACCCCAGGCGGCGGGCCAGGACCAGCGCGGAAGCGCCCAGGATGACCATGTCGTCGGAGTCAATGGGGGAGAGGTCTATCCGAACCTCTCCGGCCACTCGCTCCAGCGCGCGGGCGCGGGCCTCCTGGCGCACCGCCTCCAGCAACGGTTCTCCGAAGCGGGTGATGCTGCCGGCCAGGACCACGTGCCGGAGGCCCAGCACGCTCACCAGCGTGGCGACGCCGAAGCCCAGGTGGCGCCCCATCTGAAGGACCATCTGGCGGGTCGCCTCATCCCCCGCGTGGAAGGCCCCCACAACGTCGTCCAGGGAGATCTGGTCGGGGGTATCGGCCCAGCGGTGGAGGAGGGAATCGGGGCGGCCCTGAGCGATCGCCTGGGCCTGGCGCAGAAGGGCGCGGGTGCTCACCATCGTCTCCAGACAGCCGGTGTGCCCGCAGCGGCAGGGCTCGCCTCCCTCCACCACCCGCAGGTGGCCGATCTCTCCGGCGCCGAAGGAATCGCCGGAGAGGAGCCGCCCGCTGAGGACGATGCCCACACCCAGCCCCCGTTCCACCTTGACGACGGCCAGGCTCTCGGCCTCCCGCTTCCCGCCGAAGTAGTATTCGGCCAGGGCGGCGGCGTGGCAGTCGTTGGCCACGTAGACCGGGAGGCGGTACTGCTGCTCCAGCAGCGCGCGCAGGGGAAGGTCCCGCCAGTCCAGGTTGACGGCCTGGTAGACGATCCCGCGCACGGCGTCCACCAGCCCGGGAGTGCCGATGCCGATGCCCAGGAGGGGCCGGTCGGCCTGGGCGATGAGTCGGTCTATGGCCTCCCGGACCAGTTCCAGGGCCCGGTCGCCGTCGCGGCTGAGGAGGGGCAGGCTGATGCGGTGCTGAATCTGGCCGCGCAGGTTGACCAGCGCGCCCTGGAAGGCGTCGCTGGCCAGGTCCAGGCCGATGAGGTATCGGGCGTTATCCGCCAGGTTGAGGAGAATGGGCGGTTTGCCGCCGGAGGAGGGCCGGGAGCCCACCTCTTCCACCAGCCCCTGCTGGAGCAGTTCGGCGACGACGTCGGAGACGGTGGTGCGGGTGAGGTGGGTGGCGCGGGCGATGTCGGCGCGGCTGAGGGGGCCGTGCTCGTAGATGGTGCGCAGGACCAGGCGGGTATTGTGGGCCCGCGTCTGCTGACGGGTGGCCTTGGGCCAGCGAGGTTGGGTGGGAGCGGAAGTCGCGTTGTCCATTGGATTGAAAAGTCAGTGGATTTACAAAACGGTCCAACGCCGGAAGATGGCTTTCTGAAGCGGGCATATTATACCACACTCCTATTAGTTTGTCAAGTGAATTTACAAACCAGGTGCGTCTCAGTTTCAGGCAAACTGCTCTACGAGGTAAAAAGTTGTCCGATGTGTTGCCCAAAGCGCCTCGCCGGGAAATGGAAATGCACCCGGCACCCAAAGGAAACGCCCTTGACAAAAGCTACCGCCTGCGCTATTATATAAGCACCAGTTTATATAACGGCAGCGCTTCCCCGCGACGCAACCGCCCACCCCCTCCTTGCGGGCACCGGGCGCAGCCCCGTAAGGCGGGAGTTTTTGGAGCATGTAGACCTGCTGGGGGCCTGTTATGGAAGCCATTCCCGAACTGGAGGACCGCCTTCGCCGCGCGGCCCGCTGCTTCTACGCCCTGAAAGACCCGGTGCGCCTGCGAATCCTGATCGCCCTGGCCCGCTCCGGGGAAATGACCGTCACCGAACTGGTCCGGGCCGTCCGTCTGGCGCAGCCGCTGGTTTCCTGGCACCTGGCGCGGCTGCGGGCCGCCAACCTGGTCCGTGTTCGGCGGGATGGCCGGCTGGCCCGCTACGGCCTCCATAGGGATGCCCTTCTCCAGCAGTTCGCCGAATTCCTTGCCCTGCTGAATCCTACGTCTCTGGAGGAGCGATGAGCGGAGGGAAAAAGGTCCGTGTCGCGATCATCGGTGTGGGTAACTGTGCTTCCGCCCTTGTCCAGGGCGTCCACTTCTACCGGAACGCGCCGGACGACGGCGTCATTCCGGGCCTGATGCACCCCGTGCTGGGGGGATACCACGTTCGGGACATAGAGTTCTCCGCGGCCTTTGACGTGGACGTCAACAAGGTCGGCAGGGACCTCTCCGAAGCCATCTTCACTCCTCCCAACAACACCGTTCGCTTCTGCGAAGTCCCCCATCTGGGCGTTCCCGTCCACCGGGGCATGACCCACGACGGTCTGGGGCAGTATTTGCGCCAGGTCATCCGCAAGGCCCCCGGCCCGACGGCGGACATCGTCCGGATCCTCAAGGACACCGGGACGGACGTGGTGGTCAACTTCCTCCCCGTGGGAAGCGAGATGGCAACCAAGTGGTACGTGGAACAGATCCTGGAGGCCGGGTGCGGCTTTGTCAACGGCATCCCGGTCTTCATCGCCCGGGAGCCCTACTGGCAGCGCCGCTTCGCTGAGCGGGGGCTTCCGATGATCGGGGACGACGTGAAAAGCCAGGTCGGAGCCACCATTGTCCACCGGGTGCTGACCCACCTGATGCGGGAACGGGGCGTGCGGATAGACCGGACCTACCAGTTGAACTTCGGCGGCAATATGGACTTCTACAACATGCTGGAACGGGAGCGTCTGGAGTCAAAGAAAATCTCCAAAACCTCCGCGGTGACCAGCATGCTGGACTACGAACTGTCGCCAGAAAACATCCACGTAGGCCCGTCGGACTACGTCCCCTGGCTGGAGGACCGGAAGTGGTGCTACATCCGCATTGAGGGAACGACGTTCGGCGAGGTGCCGCTGAACATTGAGTTGAAACTGGAGGTCTGGGATAGCCCGAACTCTGCAGGGGTCGTGATCGACGCGATCCGGTGTTGCAAACTGGCGCTGGATCGCGGGTTGAGCGGGACCCTGGTCGGTCCATCGGCCTACTTCATGAAATCCCCGCCGGTCCAGATGCCCGACGACGAAGCCCGCCGCGCGGTGGAGGCGTTCATCGCAGGGCAGGATAACCGAACCCTGACGGGCCGGGAGTAACGACGATATCTCATCGCTGCAGGCTGCCCATTTGGGCATGTCCCGCACCCCGGACATGGTTGGGCAACCGGGGGCCGGGACGTGTCCACCTCTTCCGGAGGCAGTTATGGAAAAAGCGAAAGCCCATCCACCCTATGAATCCCTGGCGGACTGGGCGCGAGATACGGCCCAGGTCGTCACGGTGCCAGCCGCGCGCCTGCTTGCTCGGTGGAAGGTGCACCCCAACACGCTCACCCTTCTGGGCGGCCTGCTGAGCATCGCGGTGGGCGGCGTCCTCGCCAGCGGCCGTCTGACGCTGGGGGGGTGGTTGCTGGCTCTGACCGCCCCGCTGGATGCGATGGACGGCGCGCTGGCGCGGCTGCCGGGACAGGCCAGCCGCTTCGGCGCCTTTCTGGACGCCACGCTGGATCGGGTCTCCGACGCCGTCCTCTTCCTGTGCCTGGCGGCCCATTACCTCTGGCAGGGAGCCACCACGGAGGTCCTCCTGGCCTTCCTGACTCTCATCGGGGCCAACCTGGTCAGTTACGTGCGGGCGCGAGCGGAGGCCAGCGGCTATTCCTGCCGGGTGGGCCTCTTCACCCGGATGGAGCGGGTGGCTGTCCTGGCCGTGGGCCTGATCGTGGGCCAACCCACCATCGCGCTCTGGATCCTGGCCATCGGGACCAACCTGACCGCCGTGTGGCGGATTCTCCATGTCTACATCCAGAGCCGAAAGGAGTAGCCAGGGAGACGAGAGAGGGCAGCGGGAATGTCTCTGCTCCCGGCCGCCGCGGCAGCCGGGAGCAGATTTGTTCTACGGCCACAGGGATGTCCCCTTTTCACCCGAGATGGGTGACCCTCTGCGAGACGCACAAGATAAGCCCTGCGCTACAGGCCCATTTTCCGTCGGCGCCACGCCGGAGGCGTTGACAGCCCCCTTCAGCCGTGATACAATAGACCGCGTCAGAGTCAGGCCCAGGGGGCGGCAATGACCACGACAAATCTTTCCGCTCTGCGTCAACTTCCCAGCGTGGACCGGCTCCTCAACGACCCGACCACCCAGAGCCTGCTCCCCCTTTACGGCCACCGGCTGGTTGTCGCCGCGATCCGCCGGACACTGGACGACATCCGGGAGGGGGTGCGGGCCGGGGGGGACCCGCCGACATACGAGGCGGTCATCGCCCGCGCGGCCGCGTACCTTCAGGAGCACCTGGCCCCCACCCTGAAGCCGGTGATCAACGCCACCGGCGTCATCATCCACACCAACCTGGGGCGGGCCCCCCTCTCCGCCGCTGCCCGCGCGGCGATGGAGGCCGTCGCCCGGGGGTATTCCAACCTGGAGTACGATCTGGCCGCCGGGCGGCGAGGCCACCGTACCGTCCACGCGGAGCGGCTCCTCTGCGAACTGACCGGCGCGGAGGCCGCGCTGGTCGTCAACAACAATGCCGGGGCAGTCCTCCTGGCGCTCACCGTCATGGCCCGGGGACGGGGGGTGCTCATCTCCCGGGGGCAACTGATAGAGATCGGCGGCGGATTCCGCATCCCGGAGGTGATGGCCCAGGCGGGCGCGCGGCTGGTGGAGGTGGGCCCCACCAACCGCACCCACCGGGGGGACTACGAGCGCGCGCTGGCGGAGGAGCCGGACATCGCCCTTATTCTGCACGCCCACTCCTCCAACTTCCGCATCGTCGGCTTCACGGCGGAGGGGGAGTTGCCGGAACCGGGGGAGGACAGGACGGGC
>DAOUBO010000117.1:0-6895 GCA_034432695.1 Anaerolineae bacterium
GCCCGGCATTCCGGACATAGAGAAGGCTATGGAGCCGGGCTTCTCCACCGCCCCAGAGGGGGTGGGGGCGGCGGGCGCGTGGGGCCCCCCCCCCGCCGATCAGCGGCTCCCGCCGCGCGGCTTCCTGGGGGGAGAGCCAGCGGTGCATCTGGACGTTGCGGAAGAGGCTGAGAGCGGCGTAGAGGGCAAGCCCCAGGCGGAGTTTCCAGGCCGGGGGCCGCTGGCCTGCGTAGAGGGGGTAGAGGAAGGCCAGCGGACGGACCAGGCGGGGAGCGATGCGGCGCAGGATGCGCCGCTCGGTGCAGGCGTCAAAGACCAGGCGGAACTCGCCGTACTCCAGGTAACGGATGCCGCCGTGGACCAGGCGGGTGGAGCGGCTGCTGGTGCCGACGGCGAAATCGCCCCGTTCCACCAGCGCGGTCCGGAAGCCGCGCAGCGCCGCATCCCGCGCGATGGCCGCGCCGGTGATGCCGCCGCCGATGATCAGGATGTCAAACGTCTCCTCTCCCAGGCGGTCCAGATTCTCCGCCCGGACGGTCGCCGAAAAGGGGCGGGGGATGGAGAGGTCTTTCCCTTCCATAGCGTGTAGACGGGGACGGGTTAGAGATAGATCACCACTTCCAGGCGCGTGCCGATGCCAACGGTGGATTCCAGCCGCATTTCGTCGGCGCAGTTTTTGATGTTGGGGAGTCCCATCCCGGCGCCGAAGCCCATCTCCCGCACCCACTCTGGGGCGGTGGAGAAGCCCGGCTCCATAGCCTTCTCTATGTCCGGAATGCCGGGCCCCCGGTCTATCGCCAGCAGGTGGACGCGACGGGGCTCCACCTCCACGATGAGTTCGCCGCCGTCGGTGTAGATGACGATGTTCATCTCCGCCTCGTAGGCCGCGATGGCGACCCGGCGGACTTTGCGGGGGTCAATCCCCAATCGGGTGAGGGTCGTCTTCAGCCGGCTGGAGGCGTCCCCGGCCCGGATGAAATCCCGCGCCACCACGTTGTACCGGAAGCGGAGCGTCACCTGGTCGGCCAGGATGTCCTCAAAGATGTGGCTGGCCCGGTACCGTCGGACTTCCTCTTCGTGGTACTCCACCTCCAGGCGGCGCAGGAGGGCCCGGACGATGTCCCCCTGGACGATGATCCCCACCAGGTCTCCCCGGCGGTTGACCACCGGGAAGCGGCCGTATCCCAGCCGGGCGAATTTTCCCACCGCCTGCACGAGGGGTTCATCCTCGTAGAGGGTGACCGGATTGGGGGTCATCTTCTCCCCGACGGTGGCGTTCAGTTCCCCCGCAGCCAGGGCCTTGATGAGGTCCTCTATGCTGATGATGCCCACCATTCGCCCGCCTTCCACCACGGGGGTCCCCGAAATCCGGTTCACGCGCAGGATTTCCCGAAACTCAGCCATCGTCGTCTGCGGGGTGACCGTGATGACGTCGGTGGTCATCGCGTCCCGGACCCGCAGTTCGTAGACCAGTTCCTGGAGGCGGGTGATCTCCCGCTTTTGTTCGGGGAGCCGCTCGGCCACGGCTACTCTTCACCGAAGAAGTCGCGCCAGGATTTCAGGGCGGCCTCAAACAGGCCGCAACTGGGCAGACCGGCCCGGTAGAGCCGACCGCATGTCTCAAACATGGTGTACTTGGAGGCCAGCAGGGCGATGCCTTTTTCCTCGGCCAGGGCGATGGTCTCCGGCGGCGGGACCTTCCCGCGGACGAAGACAATGGCCTGAATCCCGGCCATCTCCGCCGTCCGGACGACCTGGGGGTTGGTCAGGCCGGTCATCAGAAGGGTTCCCTCGTGCGTGAAGGCAAGGACATCGCTCATCAGATCGGCGCCACACCCCATATGGACTTCCATATCCAGATCGGTGTTCTTCGTGATGACCTTGCCCTCAATGATTTCCAACACCTCACGCAATTTCATACGGACCTCCTTATCAGGGGGCATTATGAACTTGACGGGCCAGCAGGTCGGATTGCCAATCCGACCTACTGGCTTGTCAACCGCAATTTTGTGGGCCTATATGCCCTCCACGCGGACGGTTCTGACTCCCAAATATTGAGTCTTGCCTTGCTATCTGGACTTTGGACAAACTGAAAAGGCCAGGGAGGGCGCCTGATCCATACCCCATATGCGGGCTTTATCCATTTGCCGATGCCCATATATATGGGTGGCCTGTGGGCCAAAATGAATTTCGGCTTACATCCCGGCGGTTTGTCCAAAGTCCAGAACTTGACGGACCAATGGTGCGACGCGCCTTTTGGCGGAGACACTGGCGACCGGGGGAGCGCAAGATGCGGCGACTGCCTGCTTTATCCCCCCAGCGACCCCGGTGTGGCGCGGGATTCATTTTGCGAGGCGGGCAAGATGAATTGGGCCAAGCACCCACCCCGGCCGTTTCGGTTAGCCGGGCTGACACAACCCCCGCGCTACGCGAAATAACTGGCCGCCAGGGCCAGAAGAAGTTGTCCCCCGTAATAGAGCGCCAGGCTAAAGGGATGATACTTCAGGGGCCGCCAGAACCGATCGGCGGCCAGGACGACGTCGGAAAGGTAGAAGAGCACGGCGCCCAGGGCCACCATCCATGCCTGCGCGGGGGCGAAGGTGGGGCTTGCGAAGGCCGAGAGGGCCCGGTGGACCATAAAGGAGATGACAACCATATAGGCGATGACTGGGCCCCTCATCCGGCCCAGCCCGGGACGGATCAGCCGGTAAAATCCCAGCGCGGCCAGGACCAGCAGGGCCGCGGAGAGAACATCCCACGGCGAGAACCGCCCCAGGGAGAGGAAAACCCCGGTATAGGCGATGTGGGCCAGCAGGAACAGGACCAGGCCCACCAGGAAAGCCCGGGGCCGCTCCGGGAACATCAGCGCGATGTCGCCGCCCAGGGAGAGCACAAGTCCCACGGTTACGCCCGTCGTATAGGCGGGGCTCCACGTCGGCTCCCGAAGGGAGAGCAGGGCCGCGACGATGACCAGGAGGGTGGAGAGCGGCTTGGCGATGTAGATGTGTCCCCAGCGGTCGCGGAGCCGGGCCCAGATCAGCCAGGAAACCGTGATCGCCAGGATCGGGATGGTGTAAAGGGCGGGTTTCATCGGCTTTCTCCGTTTTCAAATGACCCCGCGGACAGGTATCCGGACAACTTCCAGCATCTGGTCGTGGATGAGGCCGTTGGAGGCGACGATGGCCTCTCCCGAGAGGCAGTTGGGCGTGCCGTCAAAGTCCGTGGCGCGGCCGCCGGCCTCCCGGACCAGCAGGATGCCCGCGGCGACGTCCCAGGGGGCCAGCCGGATCTCCCAGAAGCCGTCCAGCCGCCCGCAGGCGACGTAGGCCAGGTCCAGAGCCGCCGCCCCGGCCCGTCGGACCCCCAGCGCCCGCCGGACGAAGTGTCCCATCCGTTCCACGTTGTTGTCGGGGGCGGTCCGGCGGTCGTAGGGGAAGCCGGTGGCCAGGAAGGCGTCGGCCAGGTCGGCCACCGGGGAGACACGGATGGGCTCGCCGTTCAGTGTTGCGCCACCGCCGGCAACCGCCGCGAAGGTCTCGTCCCGCAGCGGGTCGTAGATGATGCCAACCAGGGGCTCCCCATCGGCAACCAGGGCCAGGGAAACGGCGATGTGGGGGAAGCCGTGGGCGAAGTTGTTGGTCCCGTCCAGGGGGTCCACCAGCCAGAGGGGCGGGCCCGGCGCGGCCCACGCGCTCCCGCCACCCTCCTCCGCCAGGACGCGGTGGTCGGGGAAGGCCGTGCGCAATCGCTCCAGGATGAGCCGCTCAGCGGCCAGGTCGGTCTCCGTGACGGGATTGACGTCTCCTTTGAGGTCAAAGGAACGCACACTCCGCGGGAAGGCCTCGCGGATCAACCTCCCCGCTTCGTGGGCGATGGCGATGGCGGTCCGCTGAATTCGGTACAGGTCCACAGGCATCTCCAGGGCAGGGACTGTCGGGTGCAGAAACCGTCAGGCTGGGGAACCTTCGTTCGTCTTGCTTTGTTATTTTACCGTACTTCCGGTTTTTCGCCACAGGGGGAAGGAGACGGTGAAGGTCGTTCCCTCTCCCACACGGCTTTTCACCTCTATCCGGCCCCGGTATCGGTCCACCAGTTCCTTGACGATCGTCAGTCCCAGCCCGGTACCGACGGCGTTGAAGGCACGGGCGTTGGGGGCCCGGTAGAACTCCTCAAAGAGATGGGGGATGGCCTCCTCTGGAATCCCGATGCCTGTATCGGCGACCTCCACCTGGGCCTCGTCCCCGGCCCTCCGAACCACGACGGTCACCCGCCCGCCCGGCGGTGTGTACTTGATGGCGTTGCCGATGAGGTTGACGAAGATGCGGTCCAGCCCCTCCTCCGTCGCCCAGACCGCCAGTTCTTCTTTGCAGCGCTGCAGGGTCAGGGTAAGTCCCTTTTCCTCGGCGCGCGGGTCCAGCAGAAGGATGGCCCGGCCCACCGAGGCGTTGACGGCTACCGGCCCCTCCCTTTCGGCCAGTTCGGGCGCCCGGCTGGCCGCCAGGTCCAGCAGGTCGTTGACCAGGGTTTCCAGGAAGTCCAGCCGGCCGGAGATGCGGGCGAAGAGGTCCCGCTGCGGGTCGGTCAGCGGGCCGGCGTAGCCCTTGAGGACGTTGCGGACCAGCGACTGGGCCACCGTGATGGGGGAGCGGAGTTCGTGGGTGGCGACGTGGATGAAGCGGGCCTTGGCGGCCTCTATCCGCTCCTGCGCTTCCAGCGCCTGCGCCGCGCCGATGGCCGCTCCCCCTACATCCGCCAGCGCGCGCAGGATGGAGACGTCGGCGGGCGCGAACCGGCGGGGGCTCCGGCTGTAGACGCAGAGGGCTCCCGGCCGTTGCCCCGGCACCGGCAAAGGAACGCAGAGCCCGGCGCGAAACCCTTCTGGAAGGCCCGCAGAGGTCCCCACACCGTCTTCCACCGGAAGGGGCTCTCTGCGCCGGACCGTCTCCGCTGGGAGCCCCTCCCCCGTCGGGGGTGCGTCCAGGCCGATGCCGCTGGCGAGGAACGGATGGGGCTCCGCCTCGCCGGAGAGAAAAACCGCGGCCGCATCGGTGGCGAGAGCCTCCCGCGCCGCCGACGCCAGCCGCGCCGCGACGTCCTTCGGGTTCATCCGCGTCGGTTCCACCTCAGGGATTGCTCCAGCGGCGGCAACTGACGAAGGCGTTCGGTGAATTCCCGGACCGTCTGGGCGAAGAGTTCTCCCTCCGAGGAGGAGACCCACTGCACCAGAAACCGCTCCGGCTCAATGCCGACGAACTCCAGCAGCGCCCTGAGAACCGGCATCCGGCGGGCCGTCCGGTGGTTGCCGGTGGCGTAGTGGCAGTCGCCGATATGGCAGCCCAGCACCATCACCCCGTCGGCCCCCTCCTTGAAGGCCCGGATGACCAGTTCCGGCGAGACCCGGCCCGAGCAGGGGACGCGGATGATCTTGAGGTTGGGGGGATACTTCAGCCGCGTCGCCCCCGCCAGGTCCGCCCCGGCGTAACTGCACCAGTTGCAGAGAAAACCAACGATCCTGGGCTCGTATCCCGGCTGGCTCATCGCCTCCTCCCGAAACGGAGTACGGAGGTACTGCGTGCTCCGTGCTACGTGCCCTGTAGCGCGTACTCCGCCCGCATGGCGAAAATCGCCCCCATCATCTCCGAGATCAGTTGCTGGTCGGTGAAGTGGCGGAGGGAGATCGCCTTGGACGGACAGGTCCCGGTGCAGGTGCCGCACCCCTTGCAGAGGGCCTCAATGACGTGCGCCACCCGCTTATCGGGCAGGTACTCTATCGCCGTGTACGGGCAGGTCTGGATGCACTGGGTGCAGCCGGTGCACATCAGTTCGTCCACGACGGCCACCGAGGGCTGAATCTCCACCTCCCCCTGCCCGATGAGGGAGAGGACCTTCGCCGCCGCCGCCGAGGCCTGGGCCACCGAATCGGGAATGTCGCGCGGGCCCTGGCAGCACCCGGCGATGAAGACACCCTCGGTCATCGTCGCCACCGGGTCCAGTTTGGGGTGCTTCTCCCGGAACCAGCCGTCGGCGTCGGTGCTGATGCCGAAGATGCGGGCCACCTCGCGGCTGTCGTGCCGGGGTTCCAGTCCCACCGAGAGGACCACCATGTCCACCGCCATCCGCCGCTGCCGGCCGATGAGGGTATCCTCGTACTGGACGACCAGCCGCCCCTCCTCTTCGGGGCTCTGGACGGCGTCCGTCACCTGGGCCACCTTGCCCCGGACG
Source organism: Anaerolineae bacterium (assembly GCA_034432695.1). Classification (GTDB taxonomy): domain Bacteria; phylum Chloroflexota; class Anaerolineae; order B4-G1; family DUEL01; genus SpSt-77. Next base: position 6,223 of record DAOUBO010000117.1, read on the forward strand.
AAACGGACCCCCTCGTCCAGCATCCGGTGGTAGAACTCCTCGTACATCTTGCCCGGCGCGCGGATGTCAATGTAGAAGTTGTAGACCTCGGCGCCGGTCTTGTGGCGGATGAGGTGGGCCAGTTTCAGGCTGTACATGCAGCAGACGCGGGAGCAGTATTCGTGGTAGTTCCGGTCCCGGCTGCCGACGCAGTGGATGATGGCGACCCGCCGGGGGGGCGTCTCGCCGTCCCGCAGGACGACGCGCCCGCCGGTGGGGCCGGCACCGCTGAGCATCCGCTCTATCTCCAGCGCGGTGAAGACGTTGGGGAAGCGCCCGTAGCCGAACTGCGGGATGCGCCGGGCGTCAAAGGGGTCGTAGCCCGTCGCCAGGATGATGTTGCCCACCTGGACTTCCAGGATGGTATCCTGCTGGTTGTAGTCAATCGCGCCGGTGGGGCAGACCTTCTCGCAGAGGCGGCAGCGCCCTCTGGTGAACCAGAGGCAGTTGGCCCGGTCAATGACGGGGACGGGCGGGACCGCCTGGGCGAAGGGGCGGTAGATCGCCTTCCGGTAGCCCAGCCCGGCCTCGTAGGCCGTGTCCACCACCTTCGTGGGGCACTTCTCCTGGCATGCGCCGCAGCCGGTGCACTTCTCCTCGTCCACCGACCGGGCCCGCTTGCGGATGCGGACGG